>DCDB01000268.1 GCA_002316215.1 Lachnospiraceae bacterium UBA1066
TTAACGTTGGGACAGTAGTGTTTTAAAAAAACACATACATATTCGCCTTTTAATTACTCTTGCGAGAGCTCTCCTTGCTGGATAATGAGATTTGATAGCCATTTTGCGACATCTTCAAGATTCACTTCGGACGCGGAGATCCCCTTGAAATTCGCATAACGTTCCATGGCCAGGGCAAAGCATGAGGTTGCTTCCTGGATGAATTCGAGGGTATCTACACGGCCGACATTCCAGAGGCGTTTATGGGCATCCAGGAATGCTTTGAAGGAATTGTTTATCAGAGTAGTTTTTTTTGTGTCATCAAGATGGGAGCGTTTATAATCGATTACCGCCTGATCGAAATCGAGCCAGGTTTCCTTTGAAACATAGATTCCTTGTTTAATATAATTAATCTTATCATTATCGCCCATATTGGATCTCCTTATGTAGTTAATTATGTTAAATAATGTATCGTCATGTGCATTATTTAACATTAATGTTTAACCATAACAATAGTATTTATATTATTTACCATCATATGCTCTTTCAAGCAATTGTTTTCCTAATACACCTAGCTAACCATCAAAATATCGCCACTGTCGATAAGCCATATCTTAACGACAGTGGTTTTGGGAGTCAGAATACAGTTAACCCACGTTTACTGATTAAATAAATTATGATTGCTAATCAATTTAATTATTTCGATTGATACCATATTTAATGTTTATATCATTATGCTAATGATGGAGATTATTAGATTAGTCGGTATTTAGTTAATGTTATTATTGTATGTTGTCGATAGTATAACCAGGTTATAACTAATTGACAGTTAATCAGGACAATGATACTTGATCAATAAGGAGACAAACATGTATCTCATCAAAAAGGAAACGCTACCGGCCAGCACATACCTCGACGAAATGACCATCAATCAGATAGCAGATTTCCAAAATAATAAGTATGCCGAGAACACCAAGGCAGCATACGTTCAAGATATCGAATATTTCGCTGCCTGGCTGAATGCCGCTTGTGGTGAGAAGTTCATCCCGCAGCCCTTACCCAGGGAACGTCTCGCCCCTGGTGAGGTTGCCCTCCCCCTACCTATCGATCTCCTAAAGAAGTACATCAGCAACCACCTGAAGGGCCTCGAGCCCGAGGTGGACCGTATCCTCTGCACACCCGTGCTCCTTAAAAACGGCAAGACTGTCACCTACAAGGCAAATCCCGGGCCCCTGAGCCTGGCCACCGTGGAGCGCCGCCTTGCTGCATTGTCCGTACTGCATACTGTCAAAGGGTTTAAAGGCTACAACAATCCTTGTCGAGACCCTGAAATACGGGAATTCTTCACACTCTACAGGAGAGAATACGGCGATATGCAGAAGCAGAGTCTCCCCATTACCGAGGATATTTTGAACCAGATGATGGACGCAACCGATGACAGCCTCACTGGTATTCGGGATCGAGCATTGCTCGCCTTCGGTTGGGCCACGGGTGGCCGTCGTCGCTCGGAGATATGCTCCGCAACTTTCGAACGGCTCATAAGGACTGGTGATGGGTATGTCTATCGTGCCGGAAAATCGAAGACCAACCAGAAGGGGGAAAATAAGGAGTTTCCCCTAAAGGGGGATGCCGCGGCCATCCTCGACGAGTGGCTGAAGGCCCTTGAAAAGCTCAGTATCACTTCTGGCCCCCTTTTTCGCGGTATCGACCAGACGGGTAAGGTGAGCAATAACCCCCTCTTCCCGACCTCAGTGAACTACATCGTGAAGAAGCTCATCAGGAAGATCGGCCTCGAAGATACAAAGTATTCGGCACACAGCCTCCGGTCCGGTTTTGCAACAGAGAGTGGTATCAAGAACATCCCCGAGCAAGATGCCATGGCTCTTACGGATCACAAGGACGTTGCAACCTTCCGACGATACCGACGCCTGGGCAGTGTGCTCAACAATCCTGGGGCGAACATTTTCACTCGGAAAAAGTCGGCCCAAGGGGTGATATCCAATGAGCACTTATAATGCCTCTGATAGCTCTGATGTTAACGCCCACTATTTGATGATTTGATGCTGGTCCTAGTAATTGTGTTATAAAGGGAGTAGCTATGAATGAACGTGTTTCAATAATACCTGTCGTCTACTTAATCTGCATCGCCATTACCTTTTGGATGGTTTACTTTTTTATTACGAGTGCGAGCGAACGAATCAATCCTTTGGAAAAAAACGGTGAGTTGGAACTAAAATCCCAAACTTCACAGGTATTGATGATAAGGTAAGGTGAATAGCATGTATTAGGTTTTCAATTCTCCAACTTAAAGGGCATGTATTTAAGTTTTATTATTATATAAACATTTTGTGCCACTTAAAAAATGACCGCCCATTGCCACGATTTTGGACCCAAGATACCTCATCAACTATCTTAATCACCGATGACAGTATGTTTCCGTAGTGTATCTTCTAAGCAAATGCCTGAGGAGTTTGAACGGCGAATCAATAAGGTCAGCAGAAAGATGTCTCAGGTGGTCTCTTTCTCTTGAAAAATCGAACTTTTCCTAGTTCAAGCTCAAGATGTCCATTCGGTAGGTGTAAGGGGAATCTCTTGTGTCTCACCCAGCCATATAAGGAGATCAGGTTCAGCCATACACCATATGAGACTATCAACGGCTATTCCAGAAAACCTTCTTTTCAGGGGAGTTGCATTTCTATGCTCAAAAGCTGAGACAAAAGCAACATTCCGTCGCTCGTAACCAGCGGCATCCGTCATTCTCAGAATGTCCGCCTTCCTTGCCTCAGTAACCGGCCCATCCGAATAGACAATTTCGATAAATAGCAAAAGGGTTTGCTCCCGACCCAAATCCGCAAGGGCCATATCTGGAAGGAGCCGTTGCTGGTCGATAGGTAGTCCTAGATCTCTCATCAATCTATCATCCTGCAAGACAACATGATTACCACTTTCGCTTATCCATAAGACGGCCGGCTTTATAAGAAACCGAGAGGCAAACTCCTCGATCACTGCCTTAGCAATAACAGAACTCCCTCCAGCAGCCAGATAGCGCCGCTCTCCATTAGGTAAGGTCACTTGGACTGATGCTTCGGAAGGTTGTCGCTCCCTCATAATCCGCACACGGGCCAACTCTGAAGCCGAAAGATAGCGTTTCTGCCATTGTAAAGCCTGGTCATCAAATTCTTTCTCAGGCAGTAAGAAAAGTCGAGCAAAATGCTCTCGTAAAGAGTATCTTCCTCTACTGCTGGTTACCGGTACTGAGGAATCGACAATAACCGCACCCTTGGATACGAGGCCTTCCTTTAGATTTTCATCCCTGATTTGCTCTCTGGAGTTATCCGCATACCACCTTTTGCCTTCAATAACATAATTTTTTCGTAGGCAATTCATCAAGAAGGCTTTACGACTAGTCTCGTCTTGTTTAGCATATTGCTCATCAGTGAATCTATATACATGCTGTGGTGCTAAATACACTCCACTGCCCTCAACGGCATCGATGTAAATCATGACAAAAATTGTTTTGGCTGTCGATTCACGGATTACATATTTTCGGTCTGATATCCCCTCTGGAAATATTATGGCAAGTCGCCTTTGAATATCCGCTATCTCTGGAAGAGGTGCTTTTGCAAACATTGAAATACATCTCCTTTATGGCCATTTCTATTGTTTTTTTACTGGCTCCTTGAGCCAGCAATTTTTCAAGACGCTCGCACTCTGTCGGTGAAGGAAGCGGCATAGATTCCAATTCATAAGCCGATACCGCCACCGAACCATTAATGCACCGAAAAATCTGATCAACAATTTCACTATTTAGAAGTCTAGCTATGACCTTCAATGAAGCTTTGGGAGTTTTCCCTGGGATGGGCCGAATCATATTAAGATGATTTTCTATGCTGACAGCACCACCATGCCTTTCAATGAAATCCTGATTTAACTCAGCGGCTATAAGCCTCCGTTTTTGTTCAAGCGCTGTCGTCCTCTGTAACAGAACACAGGCGTTCTTTACTACATTGGGGTCTCTTGGCCCCTGCGGTTTGTACCAAAGTACATGATTGCGGCCGGTTGCCTTAAAAGTAAAAGCCCCGGATCCTTCAGGATCAACGCACTCTGCCCAAATCAGCGGGATTGCTCCGTTGTCTTTTAAGGCGAACAGTCTTTCTTTGTGTCGGTTCCATACTAAAGGACCGGTTGATACTGTGTACCCCAAATCAGATAGTCGATAAGGCGATTGGCGGGAGAGATAAGCCAGTTCTGATTGGGCAGGGTTTCGTGGCAAGATCCAAGGCTCTTCTGGATTGGATGGCAACGTATAAGATCCATTTTCCTTGACTTCCAGTTTTCCAGTCTCCATAACCGACAGATAAGAGACTTGGATTAGTGTTTTTTCTGTTTGTTTTTTGTAAACAGCAAGAAGAGCTTCCTGAAGAACATCGGCGAACACACCTTCCCGATGTTCGATTAAATCAATCGCCAAAGGAGGCGTTTCTCTAACTAAAACGCTTCGGAGGGCCTTGAAGTACTGTCCTCCAAGAAAACTGGTTGGTGTGACGTATGCTATTATTCCACCAGGCCTTACCAGTCTCGTGGCTAAATCCGTAAAAAGACCATAAAGATTGGCATGGCCATATAGACTTCTCTTCCATTTCTTCCGATCTTCGGGATTGAGCTTGACCTTGCCATACGGAGGATTACCTATCACCAAGTCAAACCTTGAATAAAGCGATTCTTTTGTTTGCAAGCTATCGCCTATTTTTACGAGACTCCCCAAACAACGGTTATTCGCTGCGATTAAATCATCTTGTAGGGCAATCTCAACAAAGATTTGAGAGATCCAGGCACTAAAAGGATCGATCTCTAAGCCTAGTAAATGTTCTTCAATGTGTGCCAACCTCTTTGCAGGCGTCAGGTGAGATAACGCTGCTTTCATGCACATCGCCACGGGTGCTAGAAAAGCCCCGCCGCCACATGCTGGGTCCACCACTCGAGCCGTTGACCAGTCAACTCCCGCCTGTTCTGCCAGATTCAGCAATCGTTCTACCAAGGCCGGTGGCGTATAAAATACTCCATGCTTGCTTCGATAATCATCAGGAAGCATGACAGCATATGTTGTGCCGATCAAATATCCTGCCATCTGGTAATCCAAAGACGCAGCAAGTCTTCCCATTTCGACGGCTAGGGGATCATCCAAAGGAGCAACAGGAGAAGGTTTAGTCTCTGGGAAATATGATGATAAAATTGCTGCCAAAAATCTTCTTGAGTAATCGAGGGGGTTCTTTTGTTTTGCAGCCATCGCCTTAGCTTTATTCCGAAACAAAACAAAATTGGCAATTCGATCAGTCATAGCTAATGATTATCCTTTATCACTTTAAGGGTCAATGAATTTTACCAGCATTCATATTGCTATTCCCGCATATTTGTGACTGAATGTTCCTTAGGTTGCCTGCAATTACTTAGCAATCGCTTAACACCTAATAGTCGCAACCACATCTTCCCCCTCCACTCTGACATATATCGGCCAAATAGCTGCAGAGAGAGGAGCTGTGATAATCACTTTCCCTCCTTGGCCGAATCAGCTAGTTTTTCCCGTAGTACGTTGGATAAAGAGAAGCTTACGACCCTCCTAGGCGTTATCCTTATTTCTTCTCCTGTTTTGGGATTACGCCCTCTTCTCTCGCGCTTCGCTCGGACGGAAAATTTGCCAAATCCCGAGAGACTGATATCCTCTCCTTTCTCCAGGCTCTCCTTGATCAGCTCAATGAACATTTCCACAAAATCCGTGGCTGTTTTCCTGTCTTGGCCGGTTTGTATTATGATTTCATTGACAATATCATTCTTCGTCAGCGTTCCCATGATATTTCTCCTTATTTCTGTTAATTATCATATAACTCTGAATACTTCCCGAGCTTCTTTCTTTTCAGAAACCTATCTACGGTTATCCAGGATACATTGTATTTCCTTGCTATAAAGGTTATCGGGGGCTTATCTTTCATCAGTTGATCAATCTCTTTTGTATGTTTTTCAAGTTTGCTCTTCCCGAGACTGCCCTTTGGCCTACCCACCCCCTTTCCCAAAGCTCTTTTTTGTGCAATACCTTGCCTAGCTCTTCTTCTGGAGATATTCTTTCCAGTCTCAGACAGCATGGAAAACAGGGATTCTATGGTCCGGAAAAATGGCACCTGATCTTTTCTGCCAGTGTCCAAGTCTTGTTTTACTGCAATGAGCCGGCCGTGCCTGATAATAGCATCGGTCCGGGAGACTACTTCAGCAAGACCCCTGCCCAGCAGCGAGAGATCACGCACTATGATAGTCTCTCCCCTGACCAAAGTCTCTCCTTCTACTTTATTGAGACTCTTTTTCCACGGTATCTCGATAAATCGATCAATAGTGATACCGTGATCCCTGGCATAATCCTGTATAGACCTCTGTTGCTCCTCAGGATCTTCAATTCCAGGACCTGACCATATGTACGCTATTACACCCATACTCTCTTGGATTTACCCCAGTTATCATAATTTCACCAACCATTACATATTAATCGTCATTCTTTATATCACACTTGTCCAAAATAGC
>DCDB01000054.1 GCA_002316215.1 Lachnospiraceae bacterium UBA1066
GAAAAAGTCTGCCTTGTTACAAAATGCGGCATTGTATGGGAACGTGAAGGAGCCCTGTTTAATAAAGTGGGAGATCGTCAGCTGTATAAGCTGCTGACCCCGGAATCTATCCGGAAAGAAATCGAAGATTCTCTTCGCAGGCTCAAGACAGACTATATCGACGTTTACATGACGCATTGGCAGGCAGTCGAACCGTATTATACTCCGATTTCGGAAACGGTTGAGGAACTGAACCGCCTTAAGGATGAGGGAAAAATCAAGGCAATCGGCGCGGCAAATGTAAATAAAGGACATATTGAAGACTATTGCAAAGCCGGCGAACTGGATCTTGTCCAGGGAAAATATAGTGTACTTGACAGAGCGGTGGAAGATGAATTGATTCCGGTCTGCCGTGAACATAAGGTAACTCTGCAGGCCTATTCTCCGCTGGAACAGGGACTTCTTTCGGGCACTATTGCACGTGATTATGTACCGACAGGTGCCAGGGCGAATAAGAAGTGGTGGCAGCCGGGAAATATGCAGAAGGTTATCGACATGCTTGAAGCATGGGAGCCGTTCTGCAAAAAGTATAACTGCACGGTTCCTGCACTTGCACTTGCCTGGATCATGAATCAGGGAGAAGATATTAATCTCTTAACGGGAGCGACAGCACCGGAACAAATCGATATGAATGCCGTGGCAGCTGATATTGTCCTTTCTGACGAGGATAACAAAGTAATGCGGAAAATGGCGGAAGCGCTGGAAAACTGAATAAAGTATGTATACCGGCTGAAGCCCGTGAATAGACTTGTTCACATGATTCTTTATTTCAAAGAAATAATCATTTGACTCCTGTTTTTTAAAAGTATTATATGGTACATTATAGAAAAGTATTTTTATAATGAAGCCGTTAATAAAAATCAGGAACATGAGGGACAGGATTATGAACGGGAAAGAACGTCTTGATTCTTTGAAAAGACAAATAGAAGCCAGCAGAAAGACCAGCGTATCGGAACTCAGTGAAACATTTCATGTTACAGGAGAAACTATACGCCGTGATCTGGATAAACTGGAGCAGGAAGGTTTTGTGACCAGGACACACGGAGGTGTCGTCTGGAATGCGGATCCTCTCGGCGGGGGCATGCATTTTCTGAGACGGAAGATGAAAAACCCGGAAGCCAAGCGTGAAATCGCAGGAAAGGTTTATTCTCTGCTGGAGAGCCATAAAACAATAGCGGCTGATTCCAGTACTACGGTACTTGAAAGCCTGCGGATGCTTTCTTCCAAAAGCGATCTAATGGTTCTGACAAATTCTGCAGTCGTATCCCAGGATCTGGCAGATGCATCCTTTACGATTTTGGAGACAGGCGGAGTTTTTAATGCACGCTCGTTATCCTATCAGGGAACGCTCGCAAAGGAAAACCTGAAGCGGTACAATGTCGAACTGGCCGTCATCAGCTGCAAGGGACTGATGATCGACCAGGGGGTAATGGATTCTTACGAAACAGAGGCAGAAATAAAAAAGGTTATGCTGGGGCAGGCACGGGAAGTAGCCCTTCTGGCAGACCATACGAAGTTTAACCAAATGGCATTTGTCCATCTTGCTGATCTGGATCAGATCAATTACATTGTGACTGACAGGAAGCCGGATGAACCCTGGGTCGAATACTGCGCAGAACACGGGATCCGTTTAATTTATTGAGGTTTTGAGCAGGAAGTACAGGCGGCAGATGCCATCAGGCATCTGTCGTATTTTTTTACCCAATTATATAGGGAGAATGGAGATGAAATGTCGGAAAAAACGACGAAGAAGGATTCTATCGTCAGGAAGATGATCCTGGCGGTTGTATTTGGATTTATTGCAGGAGGATTGTGTATTTTTATTCGTGATTCTTTGAAGGCAAATGGCAGTGCCGCGGTCTGGGATGTAATTAATGCGATCTTCTTCCAGGATATCACGGCGACGAAAGGGTTTCAGGGAACCGGTCTTTTTTATGTCATCGGCCAGCTCTTTATGCATGGACTCCAGATGGCAATTGTTCCTCTGGTACTTACTTCACTGAGTCTTGCTTTATGTTCCCTTGCCGACCCAAAAAAGCTGGGACGGATCGCGGGACGTACATTTGCAACTTATATATGCTTTTATCTTGTTGCAGCGGCACTGGCAGGTGCTGCGGCATATGCAGTAAAAAGCTTCGGCGGTTTTAATGTAAACCTTCCGTCCCAGCAAGCCACTGAAACAGTGACGATGGAGGGGTATAATCCTCTTGTTACAATATTAGAGGCGGTTCCGTCCAACATATTTACTGCATTTTCTTCAAATAATGCAGTTTTGGCAGTTGTGACGATTTCGGTTATTCTTGGTCTGTGCATGACGAAGATGGGTAAGAAAGCAGAGCCTCTGAAAAATGTTATTGAGAACCTGAATGATATTATCCAGATGTTCCTTAATTTCTTAATTAATAAAATCGGACCGGTTGCAATATTCTGCATGATTACAAGGGCACTGGCAGTTTACGGGACAGAGTATATTAAACCTACGCTGGTCTGGATGGTTACGACGATTGTGGTTTCGCTTGTATTAGTATCAACGATTTATCCGGTCGGCATTTTCCTTACGACGAGGCTGAATCCTTTCATTTTCATGAAGAAGGCCTTTAAGATCGGGCTGTTTGCGGCGGCGACAAATTCATCGGCTGCAACTCTCCCGCTGAATACGAAAACGTGCATCAATGAGCTTGGCTGTTCTGAGGACATCAGCAGTTTCGTACTGCCGACAGGCATGACGATCAATATGAACGGAACAACCGCAATGCATATGATCGCTGTTACTTTTATTGCAACGGCTGCCGGCATCAATATCACGCCTGCCATGCTTGTAGTTGCGGCTTTTCTTTCCATCTGCACAGCCATGGGCACACCGGCAATTCCGGTTGCCGGAACGACAATGGTTTATGTCGTTATGTCAGGTCTGGGCTTAAACAGCGAATTGTGCATGATTGGATATTCTCTGGTACTTGCAATGAATTATCTTCCCGGAATGGCTGTTATCACGCTCAATGTTATCGGTGATGCAGCGACGGATGTCATTGTCAGCTGCAAAGAGAAAGAATTGAATAAAGATATATACAATAGCTGATCAAGCGGTATTTGATCGTGTGATAATTGACAGTATAATTGCTGACAATACGATAACTTATAGTATGATAGCGGATGACGAAGAAAAGTGAATGTATTTTCTGCACCCATTGCCGAAATTTCCAAGCGGTTGTATAATCCCAGACAGAGGGCGTTTACAGACGATGAAAATAAGCATCCAGAGGAGGAAAAAGGGCGTGCAGGATTACATTTCGAACATCATATTTCTCGTTATCGCAGTGGAGTTCCTTTATGTGGGATTTCAGTTCATTAAGAAAAAGGGAAACCGCTGGGATTCTTTTGTCAGTAAGGTCAATGACAGCGCCAAGACGGATAAATACGCGAAAACCGGAGGGATTTTTAAGATAGTTATCGGTATCGTTATGCTGGCAGCTGCTATCTGCCAGTTTGCCATTTCCAATGCTTTAATAAGTCTTGTGGTGATAACGGCGGCAATTGTTCTTTGCATTGTCATGATCGTGGTAAGCAAGTCCATGACAGGAAAAGCGGATATTATTTAAGAAGGGTTAAGCATTCCTCCGTTTCTGTGTCCAAAAGCACTGGCGGAGGAATGTTTACGCTTTTTAAGCTTTTTTAATAGTATAGAACGCTGATTAAAGAAATGTTTTGGGAACAGGGATTGCAGCGCCGTGCATAAGACTATACTGAGTAAAGAAAAAGAGCAAAGAATAAGAATAAAGAAAAAGATTAAAGAAAAAGAGTAAAGAAGCAGAATAGAGAAACAGAATAGATAAGCAGGGAACAGAAACAGAATTGAGAGGCAGAATAGAGGAACAAAATTGATAAACAGGGAAAATAAACAGAATAGAGAAATAGTATAGAGAAACATAATAGATAAACAGGGAAAATAAACAGATGAAGATGCAGGCAAAGGAGAAAGAGATATGGATAATGATATGCAGGAAGTAACGAAGGATGATTTGATCCGTGCCTGCAGAAAGCCGGAAGGTGCGGCAGGAAAGATGACGATTGACCGGATGAATGTCAGTCACGCAGAGCTTACGGATTGGGCGCTTTCGGCGCTTGAGATCCATAAGGCGGATCAGGTTTTGGATATCGGCTGCGGAGGCGGGATTGCCCTGTCCAAAGCTGCGGGGCAGAATCCGGAAGGACGCTGCTTCGGAGTGGACATTTCCCCGCTCAGTATTGAGGAAGCGCAGAACAATAACAGGGAGGCTGTTGCCGAAGGCCGTATGGAGTTTTTCGAGGCCGGGGTATCCAGGCTTCCTTTCCCTGACAAATCACTGGATGTCATATTCAGTATTGAATCCTATTATTTTTGGACGGATCCGGAAAATGACCTGCAGGAAATCCGGAGGACGCTGAAGGATGGAGGGCAGCTGCTTATTGCGCTGGAATATCGTGCAGATATGGACGATCCCGGACGGTACAGCTATAATCAGGAAATTCTGCACATGAACATTCCTTCCTCAACCGGGCTTGCACAGCAGCTTAAGGATGCAGGTTTTAAAAATGTTACTGCGGAAACCAAAGGCGATTGGCTGCGCGTGGCAGGAATAAAGAGGTTGTAAGCAGTTAACACAAAAGACTATTGGCTGCGCGTGGCAGGAATAAAGAGAATGCAGGCAGTTCAAACATTTTTCACCGGAAGGCCATAAATGTTCCACTTTTTTTTATTATCCTCATGACATAACAAATAACGCATCACAGAAAATGAGGTGAATGAAATGAAAAAAAGGATGGCCTTCTTATTATCGATTGCAACAGTTCTTTCCCTTGGTATGTTTACTACGGGCTGTGCGGCAGTTCCGGCGTCCGTTTCTGCCCAGAATACTGAATCCTCGTCTTCAGATACATCTTCAGCTTCCGCCGGTTCTTCGGTGTCTTCAAGTTCCGCAGGAACAGCTTCAAGTTCAGCGGGCACGTCGTCAGGCACCTCGGGCACGTCGTCAAATACCACAGGTTCTGCCTCAGGCTCCTCATCGGCAGCTTCGTCTTCTTCCGGTTCGGTCACTCTCATAGATACGAGTTCCCTTTTCACAGACCGTGATCTTGCGCAGACCGCTGACACGTCGGATGCTGTTTCCTATACGGTTGAAAATGGTAAGGATATTACGATAACCGAGGCGGGAGTTTACATCATCAGCGGAACAGCAAGTGATTGTACGATTACCGTGAACTGTACGGATCAGGATGCTAAGGTTCAGATTGTGCTGGACGGCGTCAGCATCACGAACACCGATGCACCGGCCATTTATGTCATTTCCGCAGATAAATGTTTTGTGACGACGGCGGAAGGCAGTACCAATTCGCTTTCCGTAACAGGAACTTTCCAGGCGGACGGAACGACGAATCTCGATGCTGTCATTTTCTCAAAGGCCGATCTTACGATGAACGGGACAGGAACCCTGACCATTAATTCTACCGGAAACGGTATTACTTCCAAGGATGATCTTAAGGTAACAGGCGGCGCGTATGACATCACAGCCGTGAAGAACGGGCTCGAGGGAAAAGATTCGATATCCGTAAGCGGCGGCACTTTCACTATAAATGCCACAGCGGACGGTCTTCACAGTGAAAATTCGGACGATAATACCCTGGGCGCCATCTATATTTCCGGCGGGACTTTTAATATTAATTCAGGAGACGACGGTATTCACGGCACGACGGCTGTAGTAATTGACGGCGGAGAATTCACCATTAATGCAGTCGAGGGTATCGAGGGTACTTACATCCAGATCAACGACGGAACTATTTCCATCACTGCATCGGACGACGGCATCAACGCGGCGGCCAAGAGTACATCGCTGGATGTGGTGATTGAACTTAACGGCGGAACGATTACCATTGTCATGGGAAGCGGCGATACCGATGCCGTAGACGCCAACGGAAGCATTTACGTCAATGGCGGAAATATCAATATTACAGGTAATTCTTCCTTCGATTACGATACGACAGGCGAATTAAACGGCGGTACTGTTATCGTTAATGGCTCGCAGATTACAGAGATGCCCGCTCAGATGCAGGGCGGCGGAATGCAGGGAGGCATGCAGGGCGGAAAGGGCATGAGAGGATAAAAGCGGAAGGTTTGCGGGGCAGCGTGAAAGGATAAAAAAATAACTGCGGCTCTGTCACCGTAATCTTTTCGATAATTCCCGGATGAAAATCCGGGAATTTTTTGTCCTGTAAATAGACAGTAAATTAAGACTGAGTATTGACAGTTAGATTATTCTATATTATACTGAACACTGTTCAATATAGGAGGAAATGCATATGAAAAAATATTTGAATATCTCTCTTATCTATGCCATTGCCGCCATGGTCGGCGGAGTTTTCTACAGGGAATTCACAAAATGGAACAGTTTTACCGGGGTTACGATGCTGGGCAAGGTGCACGCGCATCTCTTCCTGCTCGGTATGATGGTCTTTTTATTTGTGGCATTGTTTTCGGAAAGCCACGATCTTGCCGGCCAGAAGAATTTCAGCCTGTTTATGAAGATTTATAATATCGGCGTGCCGCTTACGGCCGTGATGCTTGCTGTCCGCGGCATTACGCAGGTGCTCGGGACGTCCCTTTCCGCCGGAGCGGATGCGGCCATCTCCGGTATTGCCGGGATCGGGCACATCCTGACAGGCATCGGCCTTATCCTGCTTCTCATGTCCCTTAAGAAGACAGCAAAAGACTGAGGCAATGATTTACGAATGTTTGGCTTAAGCAGATGAAAAACGCCTGAGGCGGAATACCTGAGACGGAATGCCTGAGGTAGAAATGCCTGAGGTAGAAATGTCTGAGGTGGAAATGCCTGAGGCGGAAGGTTTGAGATAGAAATGATTGAGGTGGCAAATGAAAAATGACTGTCCGTACTTTCATGTAAAAAAGCGCAACCTGCTCGCGATTGCAGGCTGCGTGTGGCTGATTGCAGGTTTTAATGTGGCCCGGCTGGGGGTTCTTTCCTACCGTGAAATCGGTAAGATTTCGCCCGTTCATATCCTCATTTCACTTGTGGTATTTTGTGTATTCGGTTTTATGTTTTACAAAATGAGCATGAAACACAATAAGCGGATTAAAGGCTATGAGCAGGAAACAAAGCCGGTGTGGCACTTTTTTGATCTTAAATCCTATATCATCATGGCATGTATGATGGGCGGAGGTATCTGGCTGCGTGCCTCGGGGCTGGTACCGGCAGTTTTTATAGCCGTGTTTTATACCGGCCTCGGCTGTGCCCTGGCTTCTGCAGGAGTCTTATTCTGGGTTATGTTTATACGATACAGGGAAGAAGACCAGTCTGCCACGATGTAGCCTGTGATTTCTTTTGAAACTACGGGTGATATGGTCACCAATTCAGCTTCCGCGGCACCCCATTACGTGTAATTTCAAAGCCTGTCAAGAATTTACACGTATCAGGTTGCCGCGGATTACGTTTGACCGCCCGGGATCACGTGTAATTCCAAATCCCAGCCAGAATTAAAATTCTTCCCGAATTTTCTAAAATCCGTTGACACAATACTTTCGTATCATGTATGATATTACATATCAGGTCACATTCGTGGTCCATTGTGCCGTCAGGCATGTCCATCGCGCGTAAGCGCATCCGGCAGCTTCTGCCGATCATCACCACACAATCCGGCAGGCTGTT
>DCDB01000222.1 GCA_002316215.1 Lachnospiraceae bacterium UBA1066
GCCGTGAGGGAACAGCCGGAGAACAAGTCTGCCGGGAATAAAGTAGCGGAAAGAGCGGCGGGCATTCCGGAGCGCGGGATTGCGCTTACGGCGTACCGCCTGAGCTTCTGCCATCCCCGGACAAAGAAGAAAATGACGTTTTGCGCAGAGGATGCGGCGGGCGCTCTGCCTTCGTGACGGGCCTGCTCTGGACAGAGCATGGGGCCGCGATAGAATCCTGTAATAAAAGGAGAAACGGCAATAGATTTTTCCTGCTGTTTATGATAGACTGATTAGTAATGTGATTTCGTGCGGATGCTTTTCATTTTTCGGATGATGGATAGAAAACGCATACAATGCGGGTGGGATGTCTATTGATTCAAAAGCTGGGTATGCTACACTATTTTCAGTGAGCGGGGTGAAAACCATATGATAGAAGAAAATATCAAAGCCGTGAAAGAAGCGGAGGCCAGAGGGGAAGAAATGCTGGCGGATGCAAAAAAAGAAGCGGAGAATGTTTCCGCAGAAACGGCGGCAAGGATAAAAGTTATACGTGAAGAAGCCGCTAAAGCATCGAAGGAGGCTGCGGAAGCAAGGCTGGCCAGGGCTAAAGCGGACGGCGAAGCCTGCCTTGCGAAGGCGAGAGAAGAATCCGCGTCTGAAACTGCGGCTTTAAGAAATGCGGCGAAGCCCAGGACGGAAGCGGCAGCAGATCTGGTTATCAGGGAACTGATCGGATAAACGCAAGTCAGGGGCAGGATAAGAAACTGACCGGATAAACGTAAGTCGGGGGCAGGATAAGAAACTGACCGGATAAACGTAAGTCGGGGGCAGGATAAGAAACTGACCGGATAAAACGGCAGTAAGGCAGGATAAGAAACTGACCGGATAAACGGCAGTCAGGGGCAAGAAAGGCGGGATTTTGCATGGCTATTGTTGAAATGCAGAAACTCAGCATCTGCGCAGGCAAGAAAAACAGGAAAGCAATTCTGGAAATGCTGCAGTCTCTGGGCGTCATGGAAGTGATGACAGAAGGCATTGAAGATCCGGAGCTTTTGAAGATGGATACGCTGGGGCAGAGGCAGCAGTTCCAGAAGGAAAGCGAGCTGATCGAGCAGGCGCTGAAAACAGTTTCTAAATATGCACCGGAAAAAAAGGCGGCTCTCAGTATGCTGAACGGGAGGGAAGCCCTTCCGCGTTCGGAATACGATGCATTTGTCGGGAAAAAAGAGGAATGCCTGAAGGACGTTCAGGCCATCAACCGTAAGGATAAGAATATAACGGAGTGCAGGGGTATCATTTTAAAGGACGAGAACCAGAAAGAGACTCTGCGTCCGTGGATGGCACTGGACATTCCGATGGATTTTAAAGGAACGAAGAAGACGTCAGTCCTCATCGGGACAGTTCAGGGAATCCACAGCGAAGAAGAAGTTTACGCGATGGCCGTTCCGGGAATCTCGGACGAAAAGGCGCTGTGCGCGGATATTCTTTCAGCGGGGAATGAACTGACATATGTAAGTGTCCTCTGTCTTTCACGGGACGCGGAAAAGGTCGAAGAGAATCTGCGCGCGAAAGGTTTTTCAAAACCGGCACAGCTGATGTCGGGAGTGCCGTCCAGGACTGCAGAAGAACTCGATAAGGATATTGCAACTCAGAAAGCGCGCATTGAGGAGCTGATAAAAGATATTGCCTCTTTCGAATCGCGTAAGGAGGAGTTCCGCGTCGTGGCGGATTATTACCGGACGCGCGCCGAGAAGTACAGGCTGCTCGGAACCATTCCGCAATCCAAAGAAGTCTTTTTCCTGGAGGGCTGGGTCACCCGCGATTCGGCGGACAGTGTTGCGAAGCTTCTTACAGAACGGTACGGAGCTGTCGTAGAGAAAGAGGAAACAAAGGAAAGCGATACTGAGCCGGTTGTTCTTCATAACAACCGTTTTTCGCGATCGGTAGAACCTGTCCTGGCTTCATACGGACTTCCTTCCCACGGGCATGTCGATCCGACTTTCATTATGTCTTTCTTCTATGTCATTTTCTTCGGTATGATGCTTTCGGATGCGGCTTACGGGATCATTATGTTCATTGCCTGTGCCATCCTTCTTAAGAAATTTAAAAAAATGCCGGAAGGCATCAGCTCGATGCTGCATCTTTTCTTCTGGTGCGGTATTTCAACGACTTTCTGGGGCTTTATGTACGGCGGATTCTTCGGGAATGCCGCAGACGTTATTGCGCAGACTTTCTTCGGCTATACGGGGCCGACGCCTCTTCTGAAGCCGCTCTGGTTCGAGCCGCTCGGAAATCCTATGCGCCTTTTAGTCTGGTGCATGCTTTTCGGCGTCATACATCTTTATGCGGGGCTCGGCATTAAGGGATGGGAATGTCTGAAAGCGAAGGACTTTGTAGGCTTCATTTCTGATATCGTCGCCTGGTATCTGTTTCTTACGGGACTTATCCTGATGCTTTTGCCGACAGAGCTTTTTGCTTCCATTTCCCAGGTTTCGATTGTATTTCCGGCATGGCTTAACGCCCTGTCGAAGTACATGGCGATTGCCGGTGCGGCGATTATTCTCGTCATGGCCGGCCGCGACCGGAAAAACTGGGCGCTTCGGATTGTGCTTGGGGCTTACAGCCTGTACGGCGTTTCCGGATGGCTCTCGGATATTCTTTCCTATTCACGTCTTCTGGCATTAGGACTTGCCACCGGCGTTATCGCCAATGTCATTAACATGATGGCGAGCATGGTCGGCGGCGGGATTGTCGGAGCTATTGTTTTCATCATTGTATTTGTTATCGGGCACCTCTTAAATCTTGCAATCAACGCACTTGGGGCTTATGTCCATACGAACAGGCTTCAGTACGTCGAGTTCTTCGGTAAATTCTATGATGCCGGAGGAAAGGCTTTTAAGCCGTTTCAAACAGCTAATAAATATATAGAAGTCAAGGAGGAAAAGGTATTATGAGTATTGGATTGGTCTTAGCATTGGTCGGAGCGGTTTGTGCTACGGTATTTGCCGGCATCGGTTCGGCATGGGGCGTCGGTATTGCAGGACAGGCGGCGGCAGGCGTTGTGACGGAGGATCCGGAACAGTTTGCAAAGGTTCTGCTTCTGCAGCTTCTTCCCGGCACACAGGGTATTTACGGATTGCTGGTTACTTTCATTACGCTTTCCAGAATCGGAATCCTCGGCGGAAGCCCGCAGACAAACATGGATTTCCATACCGGCCTTATGTTTTTCTTTGCCTGCATGCCGATCGCAGTCGTCGGTCTTATTTCGGCTTATCATCAGGCTAAAACATCGATTGCTTCCATCGGAATCGTCGCAAAGCGCCCGGATCAGTTCGGTAAAGCTATGCTTTTCCCGGCTATGGTTGAAACTTACGCTATTCTTTCACTTCTGACCTCCATTCTTGCAGTTACGAATATTCCGCTTTCATAACCCGGAATTTAACGGACAAAAAAGGAGATCTGCAATGGCAGGAATAGACGATATTACGGATGAAATCCTGAAGGAAGCAAAAGAGCGCGCAGAGGCGTTCCTTACCGAAGCTAAAAAGAAGGCTGCGGCTGAGGAAGACGCGGCGAGAAAAGAGGCCGGAGCGCTTAAAAAGGCTGCTGCGGACCAGGCGGAGAAGGATGCGCGGGATATTTCCATGCGCGCCGGCTCTTCGGCAGGGCTCGAACGCAGGAAAGCCGTTCTTGTGGCAAAGCAGGAAATCATTGACGGTATTATTAAAAGAGCATATGAGAAACTGGATACCCAGGACGATGCTTCTTATTTCGGCATGATCGAGAAGCTGCTCAGGAAATCGCTGCGGAAGGAAAACGGGGAAATCTGTTTCTCCGCAAAGGATCTTAAGCGCATGCCGGCCGGTTTTGAAGAGAAAATCAGGACAATCGCGGCAGACGGAGGCGGAAGCCTTACGCTTTGCAAAGAAGCTGCGGCAATTGACAACGGCTTTATTCTCCGATACGGCGGCATTGAGGAAAACTGTTCGCTTCCGGCAATTTTTGCCGAGCGGAGGGATGAACTCCAGGATAAGGTACATGCCGTACTTTGGTAAAGGAGAGCACTGATGGGTGATTTAAATTATGTCTATGCCGTAGGACGGATCCGCGTCAAGGAAAAATCACTGCTTTCTGATTCTGATATCGGCCAGATGATCGGTCTTAAGGATGAGGCGGCCGTGATTTCCTATCTGCAGGATAAAGGCTGGGGCAGCCAGGATTCCGGAAAAGATCCCGACAGGATTCTTTCGGCGGAAGAGGCTAAGGCCTGGGGACTTATGGTGGAGCTCGGTATTGCTCCTTCGGTATTCGAAGTCCTTTCCTATCCGCACCTTTATCATAACCTGAAGGCGGGAATTAAGGAAATCTGCACAGGCGGAGGCGGCAGCCGGGCATTTTACAAAGATGAAAAATACGGAAGAGATGAAATGCTCCGCATCCTGAAAGAAAAGGATTACGACGCGCTCCCGGAACATATGCGTGCGGCTGCAAAGAAGGCGTACGGGATTATGCTGGAGACAAAAGACGGCCAGCTCTGTGATGTTGCAGTCGACAGGGCCTGTCTCGATGCCATGGAGCATGTCAGCCGTACGACAAAGCATGAAATTATCCGCGATTACGAGGAATCGACCGTTGCGGTTACGGATATCAAGATCGCTGTCCGCGGCGCGGCAACCGGAAAGTCGCAGAATTTCCTGAAAGAGGCGCTGGCGCCCTGCAGGAGCTTTGATGTCGGAGCCCTGGCGCTTTCTGCGGCCGGAGGACCGGAAGTTCTTAGGGATTTTCTTTCGACGCATGAATTTCCGGAAGCGGCTGAAGCGCTTCGGACGTCTCCTTCTGCTTTTGAGCGGTGGTGCGACAACCGCGTCATAGAAACAATCCGTCCCCAGAAAACAAATCCGTTTTCGCTGGGCCCGGTCGTCGCTTACTATCTGGCCAGGGAAAATGAAATCAAGACAGTCCGGATCATCCTGACGGCGAAAGCCAACGGCTTCACGGAAGAGGCAATCCGGGAAAGGACAAGGGAAATGTATGTATAAGATAGCGGTCATGGGAGATTATGACAGCATCTACGGCTTTGCAACGCTGGGGCTGGACACATTTCCCGAAGAAGACAGGGAAGAAGCGGCGAAGACACTCCACCGTCTTGCGGATGACGAATATGGCGTCATTTACATGACGGAAGAACTCGCAGCCCTGCTTGGAGATGAACTGAAACGCTATGACGACCGGCTTCTGCCGGCGATCATCCTGATTCCCGGCATTAAGGGGAATACAGGCGCAGGCATTGCAGGTGTGAAGAAATCCGTGGAACAGGCCGTCGGAAGCGATATTCTGTTCGGCGAAGACTGAGAGGAGAGTGAACCGTTTCAATGAGTGCAGGGAAAATTAAAAAAGTTGCCGGGCCGCTTGTTATCGCGGATGGCATGAGAGATGCGAATATGTACGACGTTGTCCGTGTAAGTAAGCAGCGCCTGATCGGTGAAATAATTGAAATGCACGGCGATGAGGCTTCTATCCAGGTTTATGAGGAAACGTCAGGCCTGGGCCCGGGCGCTCCCGTGGAATCCATGGAAGTTCCGCTTTCTGTTGAACTGGGACCCGGACTTATCGGATCCATTTACGACGGCATCCAGAGACCTCTGACGAAGATTCTGGAAGAGACGAAGAGCAATCTACTTTCCCGCGGCGTAGAAGTTCCGGCTCTTGACCGTGAAAAAAAGTGGGACTTTGCCGCGACAGCGAAGGTTGGCGACGAAGTCGAAGCAGGGGATGTCCTGGGAACTGTGAAGGAAACGTCCGTCGTGACGCAGAAAATCATGGTTCCTTACGGCATGGCCGGGAAGGTAAAGGAAATTGTTTCCGGCTCTTTCACAGTGGACGAGCCTGTCTGTACGATTGCGACGGCTGACGGTGACAGGAAGCTTTCGATGATGCAGAAATGGCCGGTCCGCAAGGGACGCCCGTATAAGAAGAAACTTCCTCCGGAAATGCCGCTGGTTACCGGCCAGCGTGTTATCGATGCGTTCTTCCCGATTGCCAAAGGCGGTGTTGCGGCGGTTCCCGGACCTTTCGGTTCCGGCAAAACCGTTATCCAGCATCAGCTGGCAAAATGGGCGGAAGCGGATATCGTCGTCTATATCGGCTGCGGCGAGCGCGGCAACGAAATGACCGACGTTTTAAATGAATTCCCCGAGCTTAAGGATCCGAAGACGGGAGAGTCCCTGATGCAGAGGACGGTTCTTATTGCCAATACCTCCGATATGCCGGTTGCAGCCCGTGAGGCTTCTATTTATACAGGAATCACCATGGCGGAATATTTCCGTGATATGGGCTATTCGGTCGCCCTGATGGCGGATTCGACTTCCCGCTGGGCGGAAGCGCTCCGTGAAATGTCCGGCCGTCTTGAAGAGATGCCCGGTGAAGAAGGCTATCCGGCCTACTTAGGTTCCCGTCTGGCACAGTTCTATGAGCGCGCGGGGCATGTCATTTCCCTCGGAAAAGAAGGAAGAGAAGGAGCTCTTTCCGCCATCGGTGCGGTTTCGCCTCCCGGCGGTGATATTTCAGAGCCCGTTTCCCAGGCAACGCTCCGTATCGTCAAGGTCTTCTGGGGCCTCGACGCGGATCTGGCGTACCAGCGCCATTTCCCGGCAATAAAC
Organism: Lachnospiraceae bacterium UBA1066; assembly: GCA_002316215.1. Taxonomy (GTDB): domain Bacteria; phylum Bacillota; class Clostridia; order Lachnospirales; family Lachnospiraceae; genus Chordicoccus. The sequence goes on from DCDB01000222.1 coordinate 6,642, forward strand.
TGGCTGACGTCCTACAGCCTTTATCTTGATGACATGGCGCCGTGGTTTAATAAGAACGTCGAATCAGACTGGATGGTTACGCGCCAGAAGCTGATGAGCCTTCTGCAGGATGAAGCGTCCCTGAATGAAATCGTGAAAATGGTCGGCATGGACGCCCTTTCGCCGCATGACCGCCTGAAAATGGAGGCCGCCCGTTCCATTCGTGAGGATTTCCTGCATCAGAACTCTTTTGATGAAATCGACACCTATACGTCGCTTAAGAAACAATACTATATGATGAAGCTCGTGTATGCCTTTTACGAAGAAAGCGCGAAAGCGCTGGATGAAGGGGCTTCGATCGGAAATCTTGTCAAGATGGAAGTCCGCGAGCAGATCGGCCGTTATAAGTACACGCCCGAGAAGGACATCGACGAGGAATATAAGAAGGTCAGCGAAAACCTGTCCGTCGGGATTTCGGAGCTGATCGGAAAGGAGGACCAGTAAGACATGCCAAAAGAATATCGCACTATACAGGAAGTTGCAGGCCCCCTGATGCTGGTCCGCGATGTGGAAAATGTAAATTACAATGAGCTCGGCGAGATTGAGCTGGCAAACGGCGAAACCCGACGCTGCAAGGTTCTCGAAATCGACGGCTCAAATGCCCTGGTACAGCTTTTTGAAGCATCGACCGGTATCAACCTCATGAACAGTAAGGTCCGTTTCCTCGGACGTTCCATGGAGCTCGGTGTTTCGGAAGACATGCTCGGCCGCGTTTTCGACGGCCTGGGGCGTACGATTGACGGCGGCCCGGAAATCCTTCCGGACGCCCGCAAGGATATTAACGGCCTGCCGATGAATCCGGCAGCCAGGGCTTATCCTTCAGAATTTATCCAGACCGGAATTTCAGCAATTGACGGTTTAAACACGCTGGTCCGCGGCCAGAAGCTGCCGATTTTCTCGGCGTCCGGCCTTCCGCACGCGCAGCTTGCCGCCCAGATTGCCCGTCAGGCCAAGGTGCGCGGAACGCAGGAACCGTTCGCCGTTGTTTTTGCCGCCATGGGAATTACCTTTGAAGAGGCGCATTTCTTTGAAGAATCCTTCCGTGAGACGGGAGCTATCGACCGCACGGTACTGTTCATTAACCTGGCAAACGATCCGGCTGTCGAACGTATTTCGACGCCGCGTATGGCCCTGACAGCGGCGGAATATCTTGCATTTGAAAAAGATATGCACGTTCTCGTCATCCTGACGGATATCACGAACTATGCGGATGCTCTCCGTGAGGTTTCCGCGGCGCGCAAGGAAGTCCCGGGCCGCCGGGGATATCCGGGCTACATGTACACCGACCTGGCCTCTATTTACGAAAGAGCCGGCCGCCAGCGCGGGAAGAAGGGCTCCATCACAATGATCCCGATCCTGACAATGCCGGAAGACGACAAGACGCATCCGATTCCTGACCTTACAGGGTATATTACGGAAGGCCAGATCATTTTAAGCCGTGAACTGTACCGCAAAGGAGTCACGCCTCCGATCGATGTCCTTCCGTCGCTTTCGCGTCTTAAGGATAAAGGTATCGGCGAAGGCAAGACGCGCGCCGATCATGCCGCTACGATGAATCAGCTGTTTGCCGCGTATGCGCGTGGCAAAGAGGCCAAGGAACTGATGGTAATCTTAGGCGAAGCGGCCCTTACGGACGTCGACCTTATTTACGCGAAATTTGCAGATGAATTCGAGAAAAAGTATATATCGCAGGGCTACAAGACGGATCGCAGCATAGAGGAAACGCTGGAAATCGGCTGGGAGCTGCTGCGCATACTGCCGAGGTCTGAACTTAAGCGTATTCCGGAGAAGATGCTGGATCAGTACTATGATGCAGGCGTCTAAAGCCGGAAAGCCTCCGGCTTGCGGGAATCGCGAAGCGATGGGGCAGTCCGCGGCATCAAAAGATGCCGGGAGGTGCTTTTGGCATTTACTTCACATTATTTAAGTGCAATATGGAACGGCTGAGTATAGGAGGTGCTGGGTTTGGCAAGAACGCAGGTTAATCCAACCCGGATGGAGCTGACGAGGCTCAAACGAAAACTGGTAACGGCAGTGAAGGGGCACAGGCTTCTAAAGGATAAACGCGATGAGCTTATGCGGGAATTCCTGGATCTTGTCCGTGAAAATATGGAACTGCGCAAGAGGGTTGAGCAGGGTATTACCGATGCCAACCGCAACTTTGTCGTTGCGAAGGCCGGAATGTCGGAAGAGATCCTCCGGACGGCCCTGATGGCTCCGAAGCAGGAGGTTTATCTTAAGCAGAGCAGCAAGAATGTTATGTCGGTCGATATTCCCGTCTTTGACTTTACGACACGGACAGCGGATACGAATGACATTTATTCCTACGGCTTTGCCTTCACCTCCGGCGATCTTGACCAGGCGGTCAAGTCGCTTTCGGATGTGCTGCCGGATATGATGCGGCTGGCGGAGGTCGAGAAATCCTGCCGTCTCATGGCGTCGGAAATCGAAAAGACGCGCCGGCGCGTCAATGCGCTTGAGCATGTCATTATTCCCGAAACACAGGAGGGGATACGTTATATCACAATGAAGCTCGATGAAAATGAAAGGAGTACCCAGGTCCGCCTGATGAAGGTTAAGGACATGATGCTGGAGGAAGCCCATAAATACAGTGAGAAGCAGAATTCTTAGGGTTCTTATTTTAATAGCGGTATTCTGCGGGGGAGTCTTTCTTTTCACCCATTTGATGAATTCGCAGGTTACGGAAAGCACGTCGGATCTTTCGGATCCGACGCTTCCTGTTATGTGCGTCAATTCCGGGAGCAACCGGATTGACGAGATGTTCGGATATCAGACGGAAATGGCAGCAGCAGATATGCGCGATACGCTGATCCCGATGACGACAGACCGCACGCTGACAGTTTCGTACGAGGCCAAGAATAATAAAGTAAAGTCCGTTTCTTATGAGGTGACGGCTCCGGATACGGGCGAAGTCATAGAAAATGCAAAAATCGGGAATTTTAAGACGGACGGAGACTACCGGACAGCAGCTTTTTCCCTTACGGAGCCGATCCTGATGAATCGCGAATATCCCATAAAATTTACAATCACGACGGCGGACAGGGATATTTATTATTATGCCCGGCTCATCCAGAGGGCGGATCTTCTGACCGACAAATATGTCCAGTTCGTCTATGATTTTTATGAAACCTGCACAAATAAAGCGGGAGCGGGAGATCTCAATAATTATCTTGAGACGGATGCGACAGTCACGAATACTTCATTTACGAATGTCAACCTGAAATCCAGTCTTGACCAGGTGACCTGGGGATCTCTTTCACCGCAGATTTACCGAAAAGCCGTTCCGGCGATCCGGGAAATAAACTCAGAGACCTGCTCGATCACGACGGATTATCTTATAAGCGCTTCGAGCAGCAGCGGAACGACCGAGATTTACCATGTCTGGGAATTTTACCGCCTGCGGTATTATAATGATAAGATGATGCTTCTGAATTTCAACCGGAAAGCAATTCAGGTCTTTAACGGATCCGACAGTGCTTCGATTACCACGGACGGAATCTTTCTTGGCGTAACGACAAAAAGCATCACCTACAAGACGAACCAGGGCTCCGATATCATTGCATTTATCGAAGACGGAGCGCTCTGGGAATTCAACGAGAGCGCTGAGAAGCTTTCCTGCGTGTTTACATTCCATTCGACGGCGGACGGTTCGGATGAGAGGGACGACCACAGCGACTATGATATAAAGATAATCCGCGTTTCCGAAGGCGGCGACATCGATTTCGCGGTTTACGGCTATATGAACAGAGGAAGCCACGAGGGACATGCCGGCGTCTATATCGGCCATTATAACAGCGAAAGTTCAACGGTAGAAGAACGGACCTTTATCCCCTATCCGAAATCCTATCAGTACCTGGCTAATGACTTAAGCCGGCTGTGCTATGTCAATACGGAAGGGATTATTTACATTTACCTGAACCGCAGCGTCTATAAGATTGACCCGGCGTCCGGCACGAACGGAACTGTTCTTACCGATATAAATCCGGACTGCTTCGTTTCTTCAAACAGCCAGAGTGAAATTGCCTGGGAAAATGAAATGCAGAAGAACGCCTCCGAAAATCTTACCGTCATGAATCTTGAGACAGGGGAGACACGGTCTGTTGCCGCCGGAGCGGATCAATACATCAAGGCCATCGGCTTTATCAACGATGATTTCATTTACGGCTGTGCCAATAAAGCCGATATCCAGAACCAGCCTGCCGGCGATGTCGTCTTTGCCATGAAGGAACTTAAAATCGAATCCTTCGACGGGACGCTGGTAAAGGACTATAATCCGGATAATATCTGGGTCTCGGACGTAACAATTAAGGAAGGCCTGGTGGAGCTTACCCGCGTCACGAAGGACGGGGAGGGAGGCGGCTATGTGGCGGCCCCGACCGATAATATCATGAATAATATGCAGACGGCGGAGTCGAAGGTTACCATCGGCGTCGGCGTGACGACGCGGCAGGGCACGGTGATCACGCTTAAAATGCCGAAAACCGTCAGCAATCTGAAACCTCTTGTCACGAATTTTAAATTAAAGACAACATCCGGGAACTCTCTGGCGGATCTGGGAATTACGACAGCGGATGATTATACCCTTTATTACGTCTACGCTTATGGTTCGCTGCAGGCGGTTCTGACCGATGCCGAGAAGGCAATTGTGCTGGCCGACGCGGATGTCGGTGTCGTCGTCAATCAGCAGGGCCAGTACATTTACGAGCGCGGCGTCAAGGACACGGAAAAAGAGCTGCGAAATGAAGATATTCCTGCGGCTTTCCTTTCGGGCGAAATAAATGCGGACAAGCTTCAGGCGGCGGTCGGAGACAGCGCCACGGTTATGAATCTTTCCGGCTGCACGCTGGATCAGGTTCTTTATGAGGTCTCGAACGGCCGCGCTGTCGTTACGCGCCTTGCCAACGGCGACATTACGGTTATCGTCGGCTATAACCGCTACAATACCCTGCTTTATGACTTTACGAACGGCTCTCATTATTATATGGGCATCAATGACAGCAAAGCTGCTTTTGAGGCCGGCGGCAACGTCTATGTCAGCTACGTTGAGCCGCAGACCACCGTCAAAAAAGACTGACTTCAGCTAAATCTGAGGCGCCGTTTCTGCTGCGCTAAACGGATCCTTCCACGGAGGTAACTGCGCCTAAGGAGATCTTATGCGAAAAGCTTCCGCAGATACGGCAGGCATCGCGGCGGACGCCGCTTCAATGCGGATATTTTACCGCGGTAACGCAGTAATGTTTGACAATTCTATAGTGTAGGGTGTAGTATAGGCACATCTGAATCCGGCCGGAGCATTTTCCGCGGTTTATGGAGCTGAGAATGAAGCCCGGAGGAGACAGTTATCGTTCAGAAGATGTAATTGAGGAGGAGAGAGTTATGAAAAAGATGCAGAAGTTTATTTCCCTTGCACTTGCAGTTGTGATGACTGCCGGTCTTCTTGCAGGGTGCGGAAGCACGAGCGCCGGAACTTCAGCGGCGACGACATCCGGAGCGTCAGCTTCGGGCAGCACCTTTAAAATCGGCGGAATCGGACCGCTTACAGGAACAGCGGCGGTTTACGGGACAGCAGTAAAAAATGCAGCCCAGATTGCAGTGGATGAAGTCAATGCCGCCGGCGGAATTAACGGCAGCCAGGTTGAACTGAAATTTGAAGATGACGAGCTTGATGCGGAAAAATCCGTCAATGCCTACAATACCCTGAAAGACTGGGGCATGCAGATGCTTGTCGGTTCTGTCACATCCGCCTGCTCGATCGCAGTTTCCGAGAAGACAAAAGCAGACAGCATGTTCCAGATCACGCCGTCCGGCTCAGCTGCTGACTGCGTAAAGTATGATAATGTCTTCCGCGTCTGCTTCTCAGACCCCAACCAGGGTGTTGCTTCCGCTGATTATATTGCGGATAACAAAGTAGCTACGAAGGTGGCCGTCATTTACGACAGCTCCGATGTTTATTCTTCAGGCATTTACCAGAAGTTCGATGCCGAAGCCAAGACCAAGAACCTGAGCATTGTTTCTGCGGAAGCCTTTACGGGTGATTCCAAGACGGACTTCTCCGCACAGCTCCAGAAAGCCAAGGATGCAGGAGCGGATCTGGTCTTCCTGCCGATTTATTATACGGAAGCTTCCATCATCCTGACACAGGCGAATTCCATGGGCTACGCTCCGAAATTCTTCGGCTGCGACGGTCTTGACGGAATCCTGGCCATGAAGAACTTTGATACAAAGCTGGCTGAAGGCGTTATGCTTCTTACGCCGTTCGCAGCTGACGCAACCGATGAGCTTACGCAGAAATTCGTTGCAGCTTACAAGAAAGCCTATACCGATACGCCGAACCAGTTTGCAGCAGATGCTTACGATGCAATTTATGCGATCAAGGCAGCGGCAGAAGCAGGCAAGGTTACGCCGTCCATGAAGACAAGCGAGATGTGCACGGCAATGGAAAAGGCTATGACAACGATTACGCTTACCGGACTTACAGGAACAATTACCTGGACGGCCGACGGCGAGCCGAGCAAGACGCCGAAAGCAGTTGAAATCAAAGACGGTGCCTATGTATCAATGAAATAATTTATGAAATCCCAAGGAGGGGCGCCCGTACGGGTGTCCCTTTTTGCTTGAAGTTGAGCCTTAGGGATGGTATACTTTTACACTATGAAGACAGTCTCCGCAGCATTTGGGGACAGTCTTCGCGAAGAAAAACAGATGCCGCACGGCGGCGGGGGGCCATATGGTCAGTTTTATCACGAATCTTATCAACGGGATAAGTCTTGGAAGCATCTACGCGATCATCGCAATCGGATATACGATGGTCTACGGCATTTCTAAAATGCTGAATTTCGCGCACGGCGATATTATCATGGTCGGCGCTTTCGTGGCATTTATCATCATCAGCGGCCTGAATCTGCCGGCAGCGCTCGGCATTATCGCAGCCGTCATCGTCTGCACCGCGCTCGGTATCGCTATTGAAAAAATTGCTTACAAGCCGCTCCGGCACGCAGCATCGCCTCTGGCGGTTCTGATCACGGCTATCGGCGTCAGCTATTTCCTTGAAAATGCGGCCCTTCTCCTTTTCGGCTCCGATCCGAAAATTTTTACGTCTGTCGTGCCGTTTACAAATGTAACCATCGGTCCGTTCCTGATTCCCGGAACGACGCTTATCAGTATTCTTGTGAGCCTTGTCCTCGTTATCCTGCTTCAGTTCTTTATTAATAAGACAAAGCCCGGGCAGGCGATGCTGGCCTGCGCGCAGGATCGGGACGCGGCTTCCCTGATGGGCATTTCCGTAAATAATACGATTACACTGACCTTTGCCATCGGTTCGGCGCTGGCGGCTATCGCCGGAGTGCTTCTGTGCTCCGCCTATCCGTCCTTAAGTCCCTATACCGGCGCTATGCCCGGCATCAAGGCTTTCGTCGCAGCCGTCTTCGGCGGCATAGGCTCCGTTCCCGGGGCTATGATCGGCGGAATCCTTCTCGGCGTTATCGAGATTCTCGGACGCACTTATATTTCCTCGCAGCTTTCGGACGCCATCGTTTTTGCCGTCCTCATCGTGGTTCTGCTCGTAAAGCCGACCGGGCTTCTGGGCAAGAACATCCAGGAAAAAGTTTAAGGGGGCCGGAAAATGAAAAGCAAAATAGCTGCAATGAGCAAGACCTCCAGAGATAACTTTAAAACTTATGCCATGGTGCTGATCGTCTACGTCGTGGTCATGATTTTTCAGGCAGCCGGCCTTGTGTCGAGCCAGATGTCCGGACTTCTCGTTCCTCTGTGCGTCTATGCGACAATGGCGGTTTCCCTAAACCTGGTCGTCGGCATTTTAGGGGAGCTGTCGCTCGGCCATGCCGGATTTATGTGCGTCGGCGCCTTTGCCGGTGCCTTTTTCTCAAAAATCACGGAGAACTCCATGGGAACGTTCCCGCGTTTCTTCCTTGCCATAGTAATCGGCGGTCTTGTTGCGGGAATCTTCGGTTTCCTGATCGGTATTCCTGTTCTCCGCCTGAACGGCGACTATCTGGCCATCGTCACGCTGGCCTTCGGCGAGATCATCAAGAACATCATGAACGTCCTCTATGTCGGGCAGGATGCGTCGGGTCTTCATTTTTCGATGACGAGTGCGACTGACCTTAATATGGACGGAGCGACGGGAAACCTCATTATTAACGGACCTCAGGGCATTACCGGGACACCGTTTGACTCGACCTTTACGGCAGGCATCATCATCCTGATGATTTCCCTGATCGTCGTTCTGAACCTCATGAATTCAAGAGACGGACGCGCCATCATGTCTATCCGGGACAATCACATCGCAGCAGAGTCCGTCGGCATCAACATTACAAAGTATAAAATGACGGCCTTCACGATTTCGGCGGTGATCGCAGGCTGCGCCGGTTCGCTTTACGCCCACAACCTGGCCTCTCTTATCGCAACGCCGGCCAGATTCGGCTATAACATGTCCATCATGTTCCTGGTCTTCGTCGTCTTAGGCGGCATCGGCAGTATGCGGGGTTCCATTATCGCGGCGACGATCCTTACGCTGCTTCCGGAAATCCTGCGTTTCATGGCCGGCTACCGGATGCTCATTTACTCGATCGTCCTTATCGTCATCATGATCGTCAACTGGAATCCGAAGTCGAGAGCCTGGCTTGCGGAGCACAATCTCTCAAGGTTCCTGTTTAAAAAACACCACGAGAAAAAGGAGGTCAAATAAATGGCGCTCCTCGAGATTTCAAATCTGCAGATTTCCTTCGGCGGACTGCGTGCCGTCGACGACTTTAACCTGAATATCGAAAAAGGCGAGCTCTACGGGCTGATCGGCCCGAACGGCGCCGGGAAGACAACCGTCTTTAACCTGCTGACCGGTGAATATAAGCCGGACGAGGGTATCGTCAAGCTGGACGGCCGCGACATCACGGGCAAATCGACCATTGAAATCAACAAAGCCGGCATCGCCCGGACATTCCAGAACATCCGCCTTTTCAAGCAGCTTTCTGTCATAGACAATGTCAAGGTCGGCCTGCATAACCAGTATCAGTATTCTACGGCCACTTCCATTCTCCGTCTGCCGAAGTATTTCGCAGTCGAGAAGGAAATGAACGACAAAGCCATGGCGCTCCTTAAAGTTTTCGATCTCGATCAGGAGGCGGAATATCTTTCCGCCAATCTGCCCTACGGCAAACAGAGAAAACTTGAAATTGCGCGCGCGCTGGCCACGAATCCCAAGCTTCTGCTTCTGGACGAGCCTGCGGCCGGCATGAACCCGAATGAGACAGAAGAGCTTATGAAGACCATAAAAGTGCTCCAGAAGGATTTCCAGATGACCATCCTTCTTATTGAGCACGATATGAAGCTTGTTTCCGGCATCTGCGAACGTCTGACCGTCCTGAACTTCGGGAGGATTCTGACACAGGGCGATACAAAGACTGTTCTTAAGAATCCTGAAGTCATCAAAGCATATCTGGGGGAATAATAATCATGGCGATGTTAAAAATAACGGATTTGTGCGTGAATTACGGCGTCATCCCCGCCCTCAAGGGCATTTCCTTCGAGGTAAATGAAGGAGAGGTCATTGCTTTGATCGGGGCTAACGGCGCGGGAAAAACCACGACGCTGCATACTGTCACGGGGCTCATCGCTCCGGCTTCGGGAAAAATCGAATTCGAGGGCAAAGACATCACCAACATGCCTGCGCATAAAATCGTATCGATGGGAATGGCCCATGTTCCCGAAGGCCGCCGCGTCTTCCCGGATATGACCGTGCTCCAGAATCTGATGCTCGGGGCCTATACCAGGACGGATCCGGCAGAAAAGGCAGAATCACTCGAAAAGGTCTACACACATTTTCCGAGGCTTAAGGAACGTCAGAAGCAGGTTGCCGGAACGCTTTCCGGCGGCGAACAGCAGATGCTGGCCATGGG
>DCDB01000325.1 GCA_002316215.1 Lachnospiraceae bacterium UBA1066
CAGGTAATGCTGCCGATATATTCAAAATTCCAGAAAGAGGCGGATCGTATACAGGATGGTTATTTCAAGACCTTGTCACTCACTGCAATTATCCTATTGCCTCCGATATGCCTGATCTTCACTTTCGCAGATCCATTGGTGAGGATTTTACTTGGCGGACGATGGCTGCAAGTTATCCCGCTGGTTATGATCATGTCTCTTTTCGGGATTGCGCAATCACTTGGCGGCGGCGTGTTTGCTTCCGTCATATATTCTCTTGGCCGGCCGCAGCTTGCCACGGTTACAAACGCATTCCGGATGGCTGCATTGCCCGGCTTCGTTCTCGTTGGAAGCTTATGGGGGGTGCTCGGGGTTGCCTGGGGATTCGCCTTGTATGGTGTGATCGGACGACTTTTTAGTCAATGGTTGCTCAGGCATTTTTTTGGATTCTCATTTTTGAGATATTTAAAAACAATCCTTCCAGTTTCAATTTCCGCTTCAGCGGCAACAGCGCCTGCATACTGTATTCGCTATTTCTTCGCTCATGGCAGTCTTTGTGATATGGTTTTCTGGAATCTGACCGCTTTAATTGTATGGGTATTAATCTATTTTCTTTTCATAAGAACAGTGGCCAGGAAAGAAATTGAATATTTGTTGGGTATCGGCAAACCAATTTTTCAAACATCTTTTGTTTACCGGGGGTTGTTATATCTGCAAAGACGCCTCGGTTTTATCTGATAACGCTCTGATGCAGGATCCCAAGAATGTCTCTCTCGCTTGACTGTCAAAAACTCCTCCAAGGCCGTTATGAGAAGGAGCGGCTACCACAGGATTTTTCGCCGGAGCGGATCGTCCCGGACTTTGCCTTCAATATTCTGAATTCTCTGGGTTTACTGTACCGGCCGGTTGTGGATGAGGATTATCTGGCCAAGGGGGGCTCCAGGCCCGTCTGGCCGGAGGGCAAGCCTTTTGCTGTCTGTCTGACCCATGACGTAGATCATGTATCGCGCTATTCGTTCCGGCAGTCTGCAAGGATGTTTGCTCGAGATTTGCCAGTATCCAGAGCTCTGCCGAAAAAAGCCCGTGGCCTCATAGGCTTGGGACTTAATGCTGCACAGGCAATCAGGCACGCAAATCAGGATCCATTACACTGCTATGAACGCTGGCTGGAGGCGGAAGCGGACGTCGGCGCCCGTTCGACGTTTTTCTTCTGGCCAGGCTGGGGCAGTGTGGGTAAGCATCATTCCTCGGATTGCACCTATGAATTGTCCGACAAGGTTGTGTTTGATGGTCAAAAATGCACCGTGGCCGAGATGATCCGGGAGATCGACCATCGTGGATGGGAGATCGGACTGCACCCCTCTTGGTATTCTTTTGATGATGTTGATGAAATGAAGCGTCAGAAGGCGGCCCTAGAAAAAGCCTTGGGACGTGAAGTCGTAAGCGTACGACAGCACTTCCTGCATTACGACATTCGTGTCACGCCTCACATTCAAGCCGAAGCCGGGCTGCGTTATGACAGCACCCTCGGATTTAACGATAATGTTGGCTTTCGTTTCGGCACATGTTATCCGTGGCGGCTCTACGATTTGCAGGCCGAAGAAGAGTTGCCGATACTGGAGGTTCCGCTGATCATTCAGGACGGTGCCATGCTTAAGCCCGAAAAGGGCATGCGCTTGGATGGGGAAACAGCCTTCCAGTATGTCGTCCAGCTCACCGAGTCTGTAGAGCGAGTCAGCGGCATTCTGACATTGCTCTGGCATCCCAATTACCAGGACAATCCGATTTGGTGGAATCTCTACATTCGCATCATTTCATATTTAAAAGAGAAAAATGCATGGTTCGGTACGGTGCAGGAAGTGGCGGGAAAGGGCTGCCAAAAAAAGCACCCTTAACGCTTCGTAGAATACAAGCAGGATATATTCCTTGAAGATACTTATCATCACATCGTTTTTCCCTCCGCAGAATTCGATTGCATCTCAACGCCCATACTCCTGGGCCAAGTATTGGTCGAGAGATGGTCACGATGTGACTGTTCTTACAGTACCCAAAAAACCATTACCATCAGACTCCCCACAATCTTTTGAAGGCTTTCAGGTAATGGAGATACCGATACCATTTATGGGTTTTGTGCAAAGAATATTCAGTGATAAAAACACCTCTCTTACTCCAGGATTAGTCGATAGAAGAACACAGAGAAGAACAACAATTAAGAAACGTTTTCGTAGCCAAATCGCTCAGTGGCAGAGGCAGTACGGAATCGCGTATGGTTGTCGAATGCCTGATCCTATGGATTTCTGGTGCGGAACTGCTCTCAAAGCAGTAAGGAACCAACAATGGGATCTGGTAGTCAGTACTGCCTGGCCTTATGGAGTTCATGGTCCGGCGTATCGGATGAAAAAAGCAGGTATTGCAAGACATTGGATTGCCGATTGGCGTGACTTGTGGACAGATAACCATATGTATCCTGGCCTTCCTGTATTGCGTGCATTAGAAAGGATTCTGGAAAGGCGATGGTCTCTGATGGCTGATGCCATCACTACCGTTTCTATGCCGCTAGCCGATGTGCTGCGGGTAAAGTATGGCAGCAAGGTACACGTCATCTATAATGGATTTGATCAAGAAGATTATACAAGTTTGCCTGCTGCAAGGATTTTCCCTGATGACGGTGTGTTTCGCATTGTTTACACCGGTAGCATCTACGCAGGTCAACAAGATCCATCACCTTTGTTCGAGGCAGTGCGTAACCTAAAGATAGAAGGAGAAATCAGCCCAGAACGATTGAAAATCATATTTTGCGGGAATAATGCAGATGTTACAGACCTTGCGCGGATGCACGCAGTAGAAGAATTTGTAGAGTATGCTGGCTTCCTCCCGCGGCAACAGGCATTGCGCATGCAAAGAGATGCTGATGCTTTGCTATTTTTAGAGTTTGAATCTGACAAGATTCAGGGAATTTTAACGGGCAAGTTGTTCGAATACCTGTTTGCAGGGCCACACATTTTAGGGGTGGGCGTTGGTGATAATTCGTCTGCAGGGCAATTGTTCAGAAAGACGGGAAGGGGAGAATGTTTTGGTAATGATGTGAAGAGACTTGCTCGAGAGATTCGATTGAGGATTTCAAATGCTTGCAACCCGGCTCAATTTGCATCAAAAGTGGATTACCCAAGTATTATGGAGTTTTCTAGAGAAGTACAAAGTAAAAAAATGCTTAAAATTCTGTCCTGAAATTGGACGTCGAGTTATCGGAAGAAGGTTGGGCCTTAATCAATTATAAATAATTAGCTAAACACTGATGGGTAGATACCGTGTGGTTATTCAATAGGTATCGTTTCACTTCTTAGCTGTGACATCAATCTCAAAAAACATCTCCCCTGAAAGAATGATAAATTCGCTGAAGCAGGCAGGTATAGAAAGAGTGAGTTTGAGCACAAACCAACTTGCATGGATTGCTACCTTAATTGTCGTGGCATGGTATCCTTTTAATCACATTTATACGTACCATGTCATTACCGGTAATATCCCGAACATAATAGAGGGCGTGCTGGGGCTACTCGTGTTGTCTTTTTCAGCCATATTTGGTGTCTTACTGTTGATCCAACTTTTCCGTAGGAAGCTATCGATCTTATCAATTTTTTTGATAGGTATTTTTACAGGGTTTATTGCTCTTACTGTGTCATGGACAGTGCTACATTATCTGTTCGCGGGAGGTCCCAAGGGCAGCATGCTGGCATTCGAATATTATTCTCGGGTTCTTTTTCTTCATTTATTTCTGTTTTTGGCTGGATATTACATGAGACCCCAAATGTGTAGCACTATCTGGATAGCTTCTTTCAGTGTAATTATTGTTAATTCGATACTTTTTGTTAACAGTAATAATTTGATGATAGACCTCCGTTGCATAGTTGATAAAGCTTATTCCGGAATGTATTTGTCTCTGTCCGATGCTGCTATGTTTACTGGATTTATTGCCTGGTCTGTTGCTAAAAAACCATTTACTAGAGTTGCTTGCCTATGTCTACTGGGTGTTGTCCTGTTTATTATGGGATCACGTGCAAATCTCATTGGTTATCTAATAGTATTGCCAGTCGCCTTATCGTTTACACTTCGTAGATCATCACAGATTGCTTTTTATTCTGTGATGGTTGTAGGAGGTGCAACGGTATTTTTTCTGATGGGCGGATGGGAGATGCTGGCCAGTTCACGCCACGTGCAACTATTCTCCCTATCAGATGACTCATCGTGGATTGCGAGAAATGAAATGCTCTTCACGGGCATGGCCGGTATTGTGCAGAATCCAGTATTCGGTGATTATGCTGGGCAACTTGAGCAGAGAGGGACCTTAGGTTCATACATTCATAATTGGCTGTCCGTGTGGCAGGCATTTGGAATAATCCCATTTGTGCTGTATACCTTTTGGGTAATTTTAGGAATATATCAAGCTGCACGAACGTTTTGGCTTTCCGGACGTCGCGCTACACGTCAGGACCAGCTTATTGCTGTGTTATGCCTGTTGGTTGCAGTACTTGTGTTTAGTGCAAAATCGGTAGGTTGGGTACACATTTCACTGGTTTGGGGAATGCTTACGGCTAAGACTATCGATTCGAGAAGTTCTATTAATTTGAAAGGTTATCAAGAAAGAGTGAATCCCCTGCATCCCCAGAGAAATAGTGGAGTGGGGCCGGATGTGCCAAGTGACAGTTTTTAACCTGAAGCGGTCTTTCATTACTGCTGAAAAGAGAAGGAGATGGTTCTAGCAGGGGGAAAAGCCTCTTATCATTGATCTTGATGAAAAATGAAAAAGCAAGCCCAGATAAACGACTTGTGCCAGATTGCGCGGAAGTATCGAATCCTCGCTGATAGATTTGATCTCGGCATTTCTTCTCGTATAGGCAGGGGTTATGTCCCAAATTGACATTGTTATTGTCAACTGGAATTCTGGTGAACTACTCGCCAATTGCCTGGAATCCATTCGTCGTCACGGCGTTGCTGAAGTTGCTCGGGTGATTGTTGTCGATAATGCCTCATCAGACGCATCTGTTGCTGGTGTTGTTGATCTCTTTGATTTGCCGATCGAGATCATCAAAAATAATGAAAATCAAGGATTTGCCCGAGCATGCAACAAGGGCGCGTCCTTGGGCAAAGCCCCTTACATCCTGTTTCTGAACCCAGATACGGTATTGTTTAAAGAGACACTTTCCAATGCGATCATATTCATGGAGCAGGAGAGCAATCAACAGGTGGGGATCTGTGGAGTACAACTCGTGAATGAGATTGGCGAAGTAAGTCGCACTTGTGCACGTTTTCCTACACCGGGTATATTTTATTCAAAAATGTTCGGTTTAAATCGATTATTCCCAACTCTTTTTCCATCTCATCACATGACGGAATGGGATCACATGAATAGCCAGAGCGTTGATCATGTAATGGGAGCATTTTTCCTGGTAAGACGGTACTTATTTGAAACAATAAATGGTTTTGATGAGCGGTTCTTTGTGTATTTAGAAGATGTGGATCTTTCTCTTCGAGCCCATCAAGCTGGTTGGCGGAGTTATTATCTGGCAGATACGCAGGCATATCACAAGGGGGGAGGGACATCCGAGC
>DCDB01000057.1:0-13092 GCA_002316215.1 Lachnospiraceae bacterium UBA1066
ATTACGTGCCAAATCCTGATTTCTTTGCTGACGGCACGTAATTCCGGACGCTCCGCCGTCATCCGCGGCAGCAAATTACGTGCCAAATCTTGATTTCTTTGCTGACGGCACGTAATTCCGGACGCTCCGCCGTCATCCGCGGCAGCAAATTACGTGCCAAACTTGCTCATTCTTTCCTGCTAATCCCGCTAACCTTCCTGCATTTTCGAAAGATAGCTCTGCGGATTGCGGCTGAGCTCTTCATACGTGCCTTCTTCGCTCACGCGGCCGTCTTTTATGACAATGATGTCATCAGCGTCCCGGATCGTCGTTATGCGGTGGGCAATCAGAATGATTGTCATTTCCTGCCTGAGACCGGAAAGTGTTTCGAAAATGCGCCGTTCGTTCTCAAAATCAAGGGCGCTGGTCGCCTCGTCAAGAATCAAGAGGCCGGGATTCCCGGCGAGCGCGCGGGCAAGCACGATGCGCTGCGCCTCACCGCCGGAGAACATGGCGCCATCGTCGCCCATCCGGATGTCGAGGGGCGTAAGATTCGCCTCTCCGCTATTCACCGGCTTCTGTCCTGCCACAACCTGTGACCCCGCAGCCTGACGGCTCCCTTCGAGAGTCTTTACTCCATCTGCGCCCTGTGACCCTGCAGCCTGACGGCTCCCTTCGAGAGTCTTTACTCCATCTGCGCCCTGTGACCCCGCAGCCTGACGGCTCCCGTCGGGCTGCCTTACTCCCGCTGCCTTCGCTGCGGCGAGCCGCTCCTCATTTTTCTTCACGAGGAAGTCCCATGCGCCGCTTTTTTTCAGCGCCTCGATGATTTCTGCATCTGAAATGCCCGGATGGAATCGCGCAATATTCTCGCGGATGTCCGCACTTACAATCATCGGATTCTGCGGAACGTAGGCGATTTTCTTCCCGGACAGACGAATGTCGACCGCGCCCTCCGAAGGCTCCAGGAAACCGAGCAGAAGGTCAACGACCGTGCTCTTTCCGGCGCCCGAAGGGCCCGTGAACGCCGTGATTGTATTTTTCCGGATGTAAAATGAAGCCCCCGAAAGTGCCGGCTCCGGCGCGTCCTTATATGAAAACGTCACATTTCTAAATTTCACCAGGTATTGTGATGCGGCAGACCCACTTTCTTTCACTTCCGCCCTGTTACACTGCTCTGCGTTCTTACTGCAGTGTGCCCGATTCCCACTTCTTTGTTCTGTCACCCCACTGCATTGTTTTTTAGCGCCACTGCCTTGTTCTTTATCTCCACTGCCTTGCTTTTTATCTCCACTGCCTTGTTCTCTGCTTCCGCTGCCTTGCTTTCTCTCTCCACTGTCTTGTTTTCTGCTTCCGCTGCCTCGTTCTCTTCTTCCGCTGCCTCGTTCTTCATCCCCGCTCCCCTGCTCTTCGTCCCCAAGGTTTAGAAGGTCGTAGGCCGGCATGGATTCGCGGATGACCTGGATATTTTCCTGCAGCTGCGGAAGAAGCGGCCAGAGGCGCGAGAAGACGTAAAGAACGACGATGAGGTTGGCCGTTTCCACGTGAAGCAGAACTTCTGCAATGAAAAAAATGATACAGATCAGGACGGCTTCGCCGATGACAGAGTACATACGCGGTCTCGTAGAATTATCGGTGGCATTTACAAGGTTGTCCATGAGGGCTCGGACGGCGGAGTCGAAACGGGCCTCTTCGGATTTTTCGACACCGTAGCTGCGGATCTCTTTGAAGCCGGCCAGCTGCGTCTTGATTTCTTCTGTGAAATTCATGTATTTTTCGGTCAGTTCCTCGCCCAGAGCGCGCGAACGCCGTGTGAATTTGCGAAATGTCAGAAAGAAGCCCGCGCCTATGATGATGACGACGAGCGACAGCGGCAGTGACAGGGAAAATGCAATGACGAGCTCGACGACAGCGGTCGCGATGTTTGAAATCATGTTCATGAGGTAACTGATCGCCGACGTAAGGCGCGGAATTTCATTTACAATAGTGTCCATATGCGCAGACTGCTTAGTCCCGATGTAAGCCTGCCAGTCCGTTTTCATGAGCTTTTCGTAATAATCTTCGCGCAGGCTCACCGTGTAATTTGCTGCAATCGAAACCGAACGGACCTTGACGATTTTGCCGGTAACCGCCTGCAAAGTCATGACGAGGAAGAAAATGACAAGCAGGATGAGGATACGGAAGGCAAACGGCAGGCCTGCGAAAATGTTCGAAAGGACGTTGTCTCCCCCGATGTTGATGATACTCAGGATCGGCACGAGCATCAGGATTGAGACACCCTGCAGTAAGGACGAAAGCGTCATCAAAAGCAGCGTGACGACAAAGTCCCGCGGATTCTTCCTATAAAGTTTCTTGCATAAAATGAAGAGGTTGTCCTTCATCTGTCCCTTTTCTCCCAAATTCTCACTTTGTTCTTTAAGCCTTGTCTTATTCTTTAGGTCTGCTTCTATGTTTCAGCCTCCCGGCGACGCCCTGCACGATGGAAACGGTCATTTTCTCTTTCATGAGGCAGAGCAGGCCGAAGTAGACGGCAAAGAAGACGGCTGCGCCGGCAATCAGGATGATAAAATTGCGCAGGCCTGTCATTTTAAGCCATATAGAGGCAAGGGTTGCGGCAAATGTGCCGAGGATGATTTTCCCGTAGCTGATGTTTGCAAGAAGCGGCGGGAGTACCGGCCCCAAAGCTTTCACCTGAATGATAAGCACGACGATTTCAGCGACGAGCGTACCGATGGCGGCTCCGGTCGAGTTCATGCCGGGAATCAGCAGCGCGTTGACGATGACGTCGATGACGGCTCCGCCGAGCGTCGAATAGAAAACGTATTTCTGCTTGTCCATCGGCACCAGCATCTGCGTTCCCGTAATCGAGGTAATCCCGATGAGGAGAACCGTCGGCATCAGAAACTGCATCGGCGCAATCGACGGCAGGTAGTCATTTCCCGAAAGGAAAAGAATGCATTCTTTCGCGAAGAAAATGAAGTACACCATGATCGGGACGGCGAGGACAAGCATGCCGTTCAGCGCTTTCGCCGACATTTTGCGGAAATCATCCATCCGGCCCTTTTTCATGTAATTCGAGGCGCGCGGAAGCGTCACCGAACCGACCGAACCCAGGAAAGCGACCAGGACATTTTTCACCTTGACGGCCGCGTTATAATAACCGACCTCAGCGTCCGTCTTCATGAATCCGAGCATGACCTTGTCCACGCTGTTGTAGATTTCGATGGAGGCGGCAAGGCCGAGGAAAATGAGAACCGGGCGCAGGTGGCGCCGGACATGATAGCCGCCCAGCCAGCGCATCGGTACTATTTTCCGCAGGTTAATGAAATTCAGCACGTAGGAGCCCGCGGACGCGAAGACCGTGATGCCTGCGTAAATAACGTAATCCTTCTGCGTGTGGATCAGGAGGAAGGTCGCGGCGAGGGCGATGGCTTTGAAGACTACGGAGCGGATTGTAATATATTGATACTGCTCAAGGCCCTGATAAAGCCACTCGACGCCCAGAACGTTCAGAAAAATCGCCAGGCCGCAGGTCAGAAAAAGCGGCTTATCGGCTGAAAGGCGCGGAATCGCGAAAATGCAGATGATGAAGGCTGCGTAGGCGAGCGTCATCGTCGCCGTATTGATGATCAAAAGCTCGTGGACGAGACGCGTCAGCTTTTCCTTATCGTCGCGCACGCGGCCGCACTCGCGGATGCCGTAGACCGGAATTCCGAGCTGGGCGGCCAGCAGGAAATACGTGACAACGGAAGCCCCGAAAGAGGCCTTTCCGGTGCCGGCCGGCAGAAGAATTCGCGAAACGTACGGGAACGTGATGATCGGGTAAATAATGTTCGCTACCTTCAGGATGGCGTTCATCGCGAGGTTGTATTTTACGGAATGTATCTTATTCACTGAGCTGTCTCCTCTTTGGGGACAGTCCCCGCGGCGTCGCACCCCTTAGGACTGTCCCCGGGAGTTTGAAGGAATTCGATTTTGCGGATGTTGTGCTTATCTTTGTGGTCCTCGGAGGGCGGAATGAGGTAAGCTCCGTAAAAATTGCTTAAAAAAGCATCGAATTTTTTCGGGCCCGGAAGCATGGTGTCCTCAAACTGGTAGAAGCAGGGTTTTGAGCCCCAGATGTCCTTGGAAACGATTTCTTTGTAGGCGTAAGCGCCGAAAACGTTGGCGGCTGTCGTACTGCCCCGCCACTTATATCGTTTGAGTTTGCGGTCGATTCCGTCGAGTATTTTTTTTGAATCCGCCTTTGTACCAAGGTGAGTCTTTTTTGTAAAACCGATAATCAGGTTCTGATAAAGCGGCCGTCCGGGACGGTTCATGTTCACCATCTTGTCAAAACAGGACAGGTGGAAACGCATGCGCGTGGCCATGAGGTCCGTATAGTGGAGGAAGCGGACCGCCGGGATATTCGGCATACCGTCGAGCGGGAAAATGTCAATCCACGCCTGTTCTGTGATTTCTTCATTTCCTGAATCATTATAGACAAGGACACGTTTATCGACGATCCTGCTGAAGTATCTGAGATAGTCCGCGGAAGTTTTATAGTTGAGGAAACCGTAGTTTTCCGGCAGTCTCTTTCCGTCCGTAAGAAGCGTGATGAGGCGGTCGTAATCTTCGCGGGGCATTCCGAAATCGACGTCATCGTCCCACGGAATGAAGCCTTTGTGACGGATTGCCCCGAGCATGGTGCCTCCGATCATGAAATAGCGGAGCTTCTCTTCTGTACATATTTTCTGGAAAACGTGTATGATATTAAGCTCGATCAGCTGCAGCTTTCTCAGGTTTCCGGTAACTTCTTCATTATACATGGCCTCTTTCTCCTGTCTTTTGCTTCATTCTGTATCCTGCGCCTGCCCGAAAAGTCCCGTTTCCCGTCTCTGCTTCATTCCGCCTGTATGGCGGTTCGCGGTCTCAGGCATAAAGCCCCGTTTCCCGTCTCTGCTTTATTCCGCCTGTCCTGCCTTCCCGGCGGCCATGTTCAAAATTGATTGCTCATTCACGGAAAAGCATGTTTGACGTAAATATTTAAAATGCAGAAGGCTTTTTTACTTTCCTCCGTCTTTAAACACCTGATACCAGACGTCCCGCATGTACGTAAGGCCGACCGGCACGGGCGCGACATAAATTTCCTCTTCTTTCTCTTCCTCTTTTTTACGGAAGAGGGCGTAGGTCTCGCCGCTTACCGCCGGCGTAATGGACGCAAACACCATCATGAGAAACGGGTTGTAGCCGATTTCAAGAATGTGGTGATCGAAACAGGAAGTCAGCGCAACAAAAAATATAGCCAGCGCCACTTCCGTTCTGCCCTTTTTCAGGAAACGGTAAGTTGTAAAAACTGCTGCCGCCACGACGAGAATCAGCACGAGGCTTCCGTATTCGAGCGCTACCTGTAAAAAGCCGCAGTCGACGAAGTTGTAGCCGTATAATGAATTGAAGTCCAGAACACCGTGCCCCTGCTGGAAAATGTACTGCCCGAAGGGCTTAATGCCGTAGTATTTCAGGTTCCGCCAGCCAAGCGACAGACGTCCCGTCGTCAAACTGTCAAAGGCTTTCCAGAAAGCTGTTCTCCGATAAAGCGCCGTGACGGCGATGGAGAAAAAGCAGCAGACCGGCGTCGCAAAAAGCAGAATATTTTTGAAGATCTGGTAGTTGAAAAGCCGCGTTTTCGCATAAAGCATAAATCCGATTGCCATAAGGATGATGAGACCGGCGTCCAGCCGCGCGTCGCAGAAAAAGAGGATTGCGGCGGCAATCAGGAAATAAATGCCCATGTCCCGGAACTTGAATTTTTTTCCTTTCAGGCAGCTGACGGCGAGCAGGATGTAAAAGATATGCGCCGCAAAGTCCGTCGTGTAAATGAAGCCAAAGCAGTTCCGCACGGTTCCGCTGGTACGGAAGAACTGGCGGTTTTCAATAATCCCGAAAAATGAAGACACGATGACGATCAGCGTAAGCGAAATGGTAAATTTCACGTAGAGCTTCAGGAGCCGTTCATTTTTCACTCCGTAAGCCCCCAGGGCAAGAAACATGTAGTCGAACTGGTAGGCATAGCCGGAAATGAGGGCGGAAAACAGAAAGACAAGCAGAATGACGCCGTACACCATCGTCTTCTTCAGGCTGAAACGGTCGCAGTAAAACATTTTCAGGATAACCATGGCATACATATTCAGCCTGAAAGCATTGCGCACGCTGTCGTCCATCGGGAAGATGGTGATGAACATCGTCGACGCCAGGAAGAGATAAATGGTATAAAAAAGCCACCCTGCGAAAAACAGGATTTCTGCGGAGGTATAAGTCTCCGGAGCCGTCTTTATTTTTACCATATAATTCGTCTTCATTTATCCGTCTGTTTCTAAATCTGCCGCTGCTTTGCTGACTTCCGCCGCTTTGCTTAGTGCTGTCACTTTGCTGACTGCCGCCGCTTAACATAGTGCTGTCACTTTGCTGACTGCCGCCGCTTTAGCTGACTTCCGCCGCTTTGCTGGCACGGCCCGATTTATATGCTGCCCCTCTGAAAATGGACTCCTGCTGCGGTGAGAGCCCTCTTCGTATAGAATCCGGATTTAAGATTTTTTCCGATCCGGCGGGCGTTGTCCTGCATTTTTATATACTCGCTTTCTGTGAGGCTGTCGAGCCGGCTGCGTATTTCGCCGAGGGAATCCACTGCAAAGCCCGCTCCTTCTGTCCTGATAAAGGAAGCCAGTGCAGCTTTCTTCCAGATGATGACCGGAAGCCCTGCGGCAAGATACAGAGAGGTTTTATGCGGATTATTATACATCAGATATTCCCCGTAAACACCTGCGCATTCTTTTGTTTCCGAACCGTCCCACACGAGTCCGAAACTTCCGCGAAGTCCCGCAGCGATTTCCGACGGCGGAAGCGAACCATAGTACGTGACGCCGGCTCCCGCCTTATTTTCCGGATCTCCGGCTCTTCCGGCTGAACTTGTGCCTTCAGCATTCGTCGTTCTTCCGGTTTCGGATGCACCTGCGGCTGCTGACTTACTGCCGGTTTCGGAGGTGCTTCCGGCTGCTGACTCGCCGCCGGTTTCGGAGGTGCTTCCAACTGCCGCCTCGCCGCCGGTTTCGGAGGTGCTTCCGGCTGCTGACTCGCCGCCGGTTTCGGAGGTGCTTCCGGCTGCTGACTCGCCCGCGGCGCTGCCTGTGTAGTTGACCCCGAAAAGGTTCCACTTTATCCCTTCCGGCAGATGGTACACATATCCGGCTTTTTCTCTTAAAAGGTTACCTGCAATGACAATTCCCTCATTCCTGCCGACAGCTTCTTTACTGTCACTTCCCGGCACGAGATAATCAAAGATTCCGAGCGGAATCATCTTCTCTTCCGAAAGATGCAGAAGCTTACCGATTTTTTCCTGCATAATCCCGTTGTGGACGATAAGCCTTGTGAAACATTTCAGGCACATCGATTCTTCAATGTATTTCCTCATTCTCGTCTTTAAGGATTTCGTCTTGCGACGGACGCCGCGCAGGAGCTCGACATCGTGCAGAATGGCGATCTGACGGACGCCTCTTAGTTTCAGCCGGTGAAATTCGCGGTGCAGGAAAAGGGAGTGTGTAAACGGCGGAAACTGGACAATAAGGGTGTCGCCCCCTTTAAGGTTACGTGTTTTCGTCTTCCAGTCCCGGTAAATCGCACGGTGCTCTTTAAGCTGCACGAGGAAGCTGCGGTTCCCTTTTCTTTGAACATCATATGAAATTTTTATTCCGCTAAAGCCCGCATTCCTTAAAATCTGCGTGATGTCATCGCGTGCCTTGACATTGGCCGTGCGGTCATCTTCCGCCAGAATCGGGATCTCATCGATATAATAAACCATTTTTCAATTACTCACCTTTATTCTTTTTACAGCTTTTTCATATCGCATCAACTGCATCGTCTGTCATAGCTTTTTCATATTTCGTCAGGTATGCAGCTTAACACGTTTTCTATAATATCAGCAGTCATCCCTGAACCAGTTATTCTTCAGGTATTCCGCCGGGCTCATCGGCCCGTCTTTATAGAGCGGGGCAACGCCGCCGTCTTTGTAATCCCGGCAGGTCTTAATTAAGCGTTCGGCCGCCTCATCCGCATTCCAGAGAGTCTTCATTTTCTGATAAGCGGCCCGGCCCATGCGCTCCCGCTCCACGGGATTTTTGATGAGGCGCACGGTCTTTTCGTACAGTTCGCTGACGCTTCGGCTTCGGTAAATGAAACCGTCTTTGCCGTTTTCAATGAGATACGGCACGGAGCCGGCCTCGGCGTCGGCAACCACCGCGCAGCCGCTGCTCATGGCCTCATTGACCACGGCGCCCCAGCCCTCTTTGCGCCCGCTCGTGAAGACGAAGATTTCCGCCTCCTCCATGTGCAGGCGGATGTCCTCCGGATGCATAGAACCGGCAAGTGTCACACAGTCTGAAAGCTTTTCTTTCGCGATTTTTCGCGCGAGCATGCCTTCGCAGTCTCCTTCGCCGATGATTTCCATGGAAAATGCAATTCCGTTTTCTTTAAGCTGCTCCGCCAGGGAAACGGCATCCTCGGGAAATTTCCACCAGATCAGCCGTCCGACCCAGAGTATGTGTATTTTCTCATGTCTCTTCCGCGAAAAAAGCTCATCCGCATCTAAAGCCTTCACCTCCGGGAAATAGCCCCATTTGAAGCATTTCTCAAGGGAAAAGCCGCAGCGGGAAACGTCCTGTGAACCGAATGCACTTGCACAAAGCGCAAAATAATTGCTCCTGTTATAGCGGCTGGCGTTCTGATAAATGCGCTTTCTGGCTTTCGGATAATATTTCTGGAGCATTCCGCGCCTGAAAAATCGCTCAATATAAATAAAGCTGGGGCGCGGATCATCCTTTCGCAGATCATAATAATGGTACGGCGCACCTCCGTAAATGACGACATCGCAGTCACGGATGACCTGCTCGATTTTGCTCTCAGGCGTGCTTCCGTCATAAGTCCGCAAAATGAAATCATAGGCGTCATTCATTTCATGATAGCCCAGGCTCTCCGCCTTTTCCGGCAGCGCCTGCGTGAGGATTAGCGTGAATTCATCGGCATATTTCGCCAGCGCAAGGCAAAGCGGCACCTGATGATGGTTAAGAAAAACTGTTAAAAAAGCAACCTTCATACCTTTCTCCTGACATTCTCCGCAATTGCTTTTTTGTAAACCTTAAGCGTCCGGGCCGCCATTACCTCAGCCGTAAATTCCCGGCAGGCCTTCTCGTAAGCACGCCCGCACATATTTCCGTCCCCGGTGCCCCCCACAATGCATCCGTGCAGCGCGGCTGTCCAGGCATGGATGTCGGAGGCCGGAAGGCCGATGCAGATATCTTTCATTTCTTCGTAGCCGCCGGTCACAGATCGTATGACGGGAACTTTCATGAAGAAGGCTTCGACTGCCGTCATGAGGAAGCTTTCGACAAGACTCGGAGCCAGAAGGACATCGGAAACGCCGAGGATGCTTCGTGAGGATGTCCAGCCGGTGAACCTGAAATTACCGCTGATGCCGTATTTACGGAGGGTTTGGACAAATTCTTCGTAGCAGGGGCCGCTCCGCCAGCCGGAGCAGAGAACCACGAGCTTTTTCCGGTCTTCCTCCGGGAGAGCCTTGACTGCCTCTGCAATTAACCGATGATTTTTCCGGACATCGAAGCGTCCGTGCACGGCGGCTGTAAAGCAGCCTTCCGGCAGGCGGTATTTTTTACGCAGCGCCTGCTTTTCCGTCCCGGAAAGCGGCGTAAATGCACTTTGATCAATTCCGTTCGGTATGACCGTTATTTTATTTTCCGGTATACCTAGGCCTTTCTCCATAAATTCACGACAGGCGGAAGAAACAGCAATAGCTTCGCATCCGTATTTTGTAATGGCGCGGTGAAAGAAATCCGTCTGTAGAGACATCGTGTGGCAGGTATAGACATACGGAACCTTAAGATGCGCTAAATGCACGGCAAAGGCACTTCCCCTTCCGTGGCAGTGGACGATGTCAATCCGGTTTTCTT
Source organism: Lachnospiraceae bacterium UBA1066 (assembly GCA_002316215.1). GTDB lineage: Bacteria > Bacillota > Clostridia > Lachnospirales > Lachnospiraceae > Chordicoccus. The sequence continues at coordinate 9,975 of DCDB01000057.1, forward strand.
TCACCAGACGGCGGATTTCCGAGGCATTCCTGAGGATGCCGGACAGATGATGGCCCGGCGCAATCCGGACAAACTTTATATCGCCGTCCGGCCCTGTCCCAAGTTCCTGGCTGTTACTGCCTGCGCAGACATATACGGTATTACCCATCGCCGTAAGTGTCCTGGCAAGCGTACGGATGTGGACGCCTTCGCCTCCGGCCGTTACATTTTCCGTTGCAATCAGGATACGAAGGGCTTCATTTTCAGAAGACGGCAAGTCTGCAGAATTATTCTTCAAACCGCGCCTCCTTTTTTGGAAAATGCGAGTCCGATCGTTTTGAATATGATTTTCAAGTCGAGACCGAAGGACCAGTTGTCAATATATTCGAGATCCAGCTTCACGACTTCTTCGAAGTCGGTGATCTTCGACCGGCCGCTGACCTGCCAGAGCCCTGTCATTCCGGGCGTCATCGAAAGCCTTCTTTTATAGCTTCCCTTGTATTCCCTGTATTCATCCAGTGTCGGCGGCCTCGTCCCTACGAGGGACATGTCCCCTTTCAGCACATTAAAGAACTGAGGCAGCTCATCGAGGGAGGTTCTGCGGATAAAACGTCCGACCTTTGTGACACGGGGGTCATTTTCCACTTTGAACATAAGGCCGTTCATCTCATTTTCCTCTCTCAGTTCGCCCTTATGCTCCTCAGCATCCGCATACATCGAACGGAACTTATACATTTTGAAAATGCGTCCCTGCTTACCCGCTCTTTCCTGCACGAAGATAAGCGGTCCTTTCGACTCATGCAAAAGGATCGGCGCAAGGAAAACCGTGATAATGCCTGTCAGGATAAGGCCGATTACAGAACCTATGATATCTGTGACGCGTTTGATAATCACCATACGGCCGTTCAGATAATTCGGGTAAAAAGAAAGGGCAAAATAATTGCCCAGAAGATTGGACATACGCATGGCAACCTGGTCGTTACGATCCGCCAGCGGAAGGTCGAAATGGGTCACAACACCCATCTCACTGAACTTCGAGACCATTTCATCCGCATTTTGCAGGTTCGGAAGGGCAACGAAGACTTCATCAACGACATTGCGCACGCAGTAGCCGTAAACATGCCGCAGATCGCAGACGACAGGAACGCCGTCCACCATACGGGGCATACTTGCACACTGGTTCGACGGACCGAAACCGGACTCCTGCTCCGGGCATAAAACGACCCCGCCGATATAGTAGCGCCACATCCGTTTATCCTTGAAGTTTTTTACTATTTCCGGAGCCTTGTCCGGGGTTGTGATGATGAGAAGCTTAAGACTGCCGTTTCCCTTTCTCCGGGAGGTCGTCATGTAATTTTTCAAAAGGCTCCGGAACAGATACATGACCGGGACCGTTATCGCGGATTCAAGGAAGATGACCGCTCTTGAAAAATCACCCGCAACCTTGGTGAAAAAGAGAACGATGACGAGAAATACCATCAAGTAAAAAGCCTTCTTAACAATGCTCAAGAAGGCTTTAAACTTTCCTTTATACCAGAAGTCCTGCGCGTCCCCCTCCCACAGGAAAATCAGTGTGTAGCCAAAAATGGAGTAAATCAGCAGGACAGACATGTCTTCCATGCGCGCAGACATCTCGTTCCCGTAACGCAGAAGCATGCTGATAAAAAAGGCTGCCACTATTGCTAAAGTATCGAACACCCAGCAGACCAGGGTACTCGGATGGATATCCCTCTTAACCATTAACCCAGCTCCATGGCGGTGCCGGCGTAATCGCCGGTTCATTCGTTGTCTGACTTTCTGCCTCAGATGAAGAAGACGATCCTGAGTCCGAATTTTCGGGCATCGTCGGTGCCGCAAGCGGCGACGTCCCCGTGCTTTGTGAAGTACTCTGTGTATCTGTGATGCCGGAAAGCACAGCTGTGCCGGAGCCCGAAGTACCGTACAGATCCTCCTGGATCTTCGGCAGTGTCTGGGCAAAATCCGGTATCAGAATTTCATTTTTTATCGTATACAGGCCGTCGTAAGGAACCCTGTCCGAAATCACTTCATATTTTGAAATGGCAAGCGACTGCGTCATAAGGCTCATATAGGTTGATTCCGGAATGTTGTGCGTAATATACGGAAGTATTTTTCCCGCAAGCTGCGAAATTTCGCCAATATTGCGGGCCCGGACCTTATTGATGATCTGTGTCAGCACAATTCTCTGACGCTCTGTACGCCCGTAATCCGAATTTCCGACGTTCCGGATCCTTGCATATCCGACAGCCTGGTAGCCGTTCATGGAAACCTCACCGCTGTGTATAAAGTAATACTGTTCCGGATTCTCGCCGTTTAGTTCCGCCATTTCCTTGATGTAGTTGTTGGCGGATGCCATTTCCTCATCGGAAATATTGCCGTTGATTCCGCCGATGATATCGACGATCTTAATCATGCCGTTGAAATCAACCCAGGCATAATTGTCAATCGGGATCTTATAGTTATCTTCAATTGTCCGGACGAGGAGCGGGCAGCCGCCGTAAGCGCAGGCTGCGTTCAGTTTATGTACTCCGTGTCCCGGAATATCCGCGTAGAGATCACGCATAAGCGAAAGCATCGTGATCTTTTTTGTCGTTTTATTGATTGAAATGACAATCATGGAGTCCGAATTGCCGTACCAGCTGGAATCCCGGCGGTCAACCCCCACGAGAAGAAGGTTATAAACGTCCTTATCGTCCGGAAGCGTAACGCCTGCAGCTGCCTCCTGGTCTGCCACCTGCGCCTGGATTTCCGTCGTTTCACTGTCCGTGAGCCCGGTGCTTTCCACCTGCTGCGCGATCGCCGCACTGTCCGTGTTCTCCGTTATTTTGGAATCCGCCACATAATTTGCTTTTGCATAGAAGTTGCGGGCCATAAAGTAGGCGCCGCCTAACCCTAAGAGCAGCAGGACAATAATGATTCCTAAAATGATAAGCAGCGTTTTCACAACGCTTTTATTTTTTATGCTGCCGTTCTTCGGACTTCCGTTTTCTCCGGTTCCCGCAAACCTGTTTTCTGCGGATCCGTGGAGCCTATTTCTTCCGGATCCCTTAAACCTGTTCTTTTCATATTTGCCGCCTGAAAATGAAGTTCTTCCGTCTTCTCCTGCAGAATCATCGTCATC
>DCDB01000057.1:13215-17743 GCA_002316215.1 Lachnospiraceae bacterium UBA1066
CATCATCATCATAAGAAGAAGCCTTCATGCCGGAAAAATCATCATCTTCCAGCGGCTTTACAAAGGAAGCCGCATTATCCCTCGTATGGCTGACAGCGGAAGATGCCGAATCCGAAACATCCCGGAAACTCGGTGCCGCAAGCTTTGAAGAGTCCGCCTTTCCTCCGCGGGAGGAGGCATCTTTACCGGCTTCCGCCGGTATTACGGCATCTGCCGCATAGACATCTTCCTTATTATTCCCCGGCAGGATCCGCCCGGATACCGCTTTGTCTTCCGCCTTTTTCACGGCTCCCTGAGCCGCACCGGCGAAAGCCTCTGCTGCGGCACCGGCTGCGCTCCACGCAGATGACCCCGTATTTCCTGTGGAATTACCTGACGTACCGGACGCATCGCCTGCATAACTCCCCGATGTACCGGACGAACCTCCTGCATAACGCGCTGATGTACCGGACGAACCTCCTGCATAACCTCCTGAAGTACCGGACGCATCTCCTGCGTAATTCCCCACAGTACCGGCCATTTCATTTACAGTATTTCCTGCACCTTTTGCGGAATTTCCGGCGGCGCCTGCTGCACCTGCTGCCGCGGCTGCCTCTGCAATATTCTTCGCAACAAAATCAAGGTCTTCTACGCGCTTTGCGGAAATGACCTTATCCAGACCTTCATTTTCAATATCCCTGGCCAGATTTTCAACGGAAGTCTCCTCGCAGGTTCTCTGCACTGATTCAATCCGTTTCATGCGGATCAGGTTGTTGTGCTCAAGGATCCGGAGCAGCATCATCTGATAGGTCTCGTCATACCAGGCTTCCAGGTCTTTTTTGGAAAGAGAGGCGACGTATTCGACCTTGTCTTCACCGCTTGAATTGTCGTTTCGGATATTGAAGTTGTAGAGCATGAATTCGATGTTGCTGAAGAGCTTAAGGTTCCCCGGATTATGGTTATCTTTATAGCTTTCAATCGTATCCCCCATAGAATTGAGGATTTTACGCTTGCGGTCCAGATTCCCCGCCACCGAATAGCTGTTGTACTCGACAATCGCATCCGTCGCGGGATCATCGGACGCATCCGTGACCGCATCGGTTGCGATATCTTTTGTTACGAGATAAATAAATTCTTTTTCGGAAACATACTTGACGTCATATTTTAATTTCGTAAGCAGCTCACGGATGCGGGAAAGAAGCTCCGTATAGTTCTTGAGATCAAACTTATAGCCCTGGGTATCGTCCTTGTTAAAGTTTCTCCGGCACAGTTCCGCAATATTGAGGGCATACTGAAGATAGGTCAGGATCTCATGGACAGAAGGCTGGGGCTTCGCCAGAATCCCGTCGATATTTAGTCCTGAACGCATGGCATCCGTATCGGAGCAGCCTTCTTTACCCTTCCATGCATAAAAGTATTTCTTATCAACAAAATTTTCGATAGAATATTCCTTAAAACCGTAGGAAAGGATGTGGCTCTGAAAAAGCATTTCCACCTGCATCAGGGCATCATGGAAATCATATTCTGAATCCTCTTCTTCCTCAGGTTCACGGAAAGGCCTGTCTTCATTCCTGCCGGCCTTGTCTTTGGGCATACTAAAATCATCCTCAGAGCCCTGATCTTCGGATGTATCCTGCGGCGAACCGGTGTATGCCTGATCATCTTCATTCGGTTTTTTCTCATCAACCGTCACGTCGGATGAAAATGAACGCGGCCCCATACTACCGGATAAACTGTCAAAACGAGTATCATTTGCCATAAAAAACCCCTTGTGTTTAGATAATCGAAGTTATTATAGCACAATGAAATGTAAATGAACAGCCATTTAGTTTTTCGATGTATCGGACGGACAGTCATTATCAGCTTACAGAAAGCCTGAGCAGACAGACTGTTTGATCTTACCGGCGTCCCGCACGGGTTGCCGGCGTTTCATGGAAAATGCGTCGGATTCTGTAGATGATCTTGGATGCGGGGCGGAGGGCATCATACTCTCCGTCGACGATTGAGAAGTCTTTGTAGCCATTGAACGTGTGCAGCGCCTGATTAAAAGGAGGATTGCATCTGCTTGAAAGCACTGCGGTCTCAAGCGTATCGTAGCCGGCATCGTTCAGCTGCAGGATCCTGTTCAGCGCTGTTTCATGCCCGTACTTTCCTTCTGAAACCTGCGTCGGCCGGTAGAATTCCTTCCCATAGCGAAAAATCCTTCCGGCTGAACGCGAGGCACGGATGCTTTTTTTTACAGGATTCGGCAGGGGCTCCTTCATGACGCCGTCTTCGTACCTGTAGAGGTAAAGATCCGTATAAGGATTCTCCCGCGTGCAGGTAAAGAACCAGTCACCTGTCGAACATTTGAAACGGACGGTATCAATCATCGGTATGTCGGAGAGCTTTTCACGGCTTTTTATTTTATGGGTTTCCATATCAAGGCGGTAGGCATAAAGGCCCTCCATACGGACAGATTCCGGGATGACGGTATCCCCCCCTTCTTCACAGAAGGGAAAGGACAGGTGTACCGGCTCCTCGATCACGACCTCTTTATCCGCCAGCGAAAAATCAGATTTCTGTACTTTAAGGCATGAAATCTTCCCTTTTCTTTCCCAGAAGATGTATTCCTCGGCTAAGATATAATAAAAGCTGTCGTCCTGGTACCACAAAAAGGGATCCGCAAAGAAGCGGTCCCTGTACGGGTGCCGCATCCATGTGATCTCTCCTGCCGCGATTCCGCTTCTCAGGATTTTCCCGATCGGCTTCTTCACAATGCCTACGTTATATATTTCCAAAGACATTTTTTCCCGAAAACCCATGTTACGCCTTTTACCACATTCTCTTTATGCGAACCGTTTCCCCTGCTGTTTCTGCCTCTATTGCGACAATTTTTCAGCATTGTCTCTGCCGCTGCTCCTGCGGCTTCCGGAAAACAGCTCTCTCATTACTTCTGCTTGTGATACCAGCTGTCCAGAAACAGCATGAGAAAAACAAGACCGGTGAAGAAAACGATTTCGAGGATGCTTTTCGTTATGATCTGCGGTACGCCCCAGCCCGGTCCTGCAGCGGCAAAAAGAAACGCCAGTACCAGGATCACAAGATATATGGCTAAGTTCTTTTTATTCATATGCCTACCTGCCTGTTATATATTTTTTCGGAAACGGCCGCTTTATCTGCCGCTTATTCTGTCGCTTATTTCTGGGTTTTCTCAGATGTCCCGGTGGCCGCTTCTTTATCCGTTTCTTTAATTTGTTTCTTTAATTTGTTTCTTTAATCTGTTTCTTTAATTTGTTTCTTCAATTTGTTTCTTTAATTTGTTTCTTTAATCTGTTTCTTTGTCCGTTTCTTTTTTTGCTTCTTTTTCTGCTTCTTTTTCCGCCTCTTTTTCCTCTTTCAGGATCAGATAGAGCTCGTCAAGCTGCTTCTGCTCAACGCGGGACGGCGCACCGACCATGAGGTCGGAAGCATCTTTCACCTTCGGAAATGCAATGACGTCACGGATGGTTTCCGAACCAGTGAAGATCATGGCTACACGGTCAAGGCCGTAGGCCAGTCCTGCATGAGGCGGAACCCCGTATTTGAACGCAGTCATAAGGAAGCCGAACTGCTCTTCCGCCCGTTCCTTCGAAAATCCGAGAACCTCGAGCATTTTCTCCTGGACGTCATCCATATGGATACGTACTGAACCTCCGCCGAGCTCCGTGCCATTTAACACAATATCGTAAGCCTCGGCGCGTACTGCCCCGGGATCGCTGTCGATTTTGTCCCAGTCTTCAAGCATCGGCATGGTAAATGGATGATGCATCGCCATGAACCTGTTTTCTTCGTCCGACCACTCAAGGAGCGGGAATTCTGTAATCCAGGTGAAGGCGAACTGATTTTCTTTGATAAGGCCAAGCTCCGCGCCCAGCTGCAGGCGGACAGCTCCTAAGGAAGCGCAGACCTTCTTGAATTTATCCGCCGCAAAAAGAAGCAGGTCGCCCGGTTTTCCGTCCATAGCTTTCACCAGACGATCCAGTTCTTCCGCAGACATAAATTTGGCAAATGAAGACTTGAAGCTGCCGTTTTCTTCGACGGCGAGGTAAGCAAGTCCCTTCGCGCCGTAGGTTTTGGCAGTTTCGGTGAGCTTATCGATTTTCTTTCTGGGCATGGCAGCCTGTCCGGATACATTTAAGCCCCTCACGAGGCCGCCTTCTTTAATTGCATTTTCAAAAACTGCAAAGCCGCAATTCCGGACGCATTCGGTCACATCACGGATTTCCATGCCGAACCGAAGATCCGGCTTGTCGGATCCGTATTTATCCATCGCGTCGCGCCAGGTCATTTTGGGAATGCCGTTTCCGGCGATTTCCTGTCCTTTTTTCTCGACCGCCGATGCCAGCTCTTCTGAAAAACCGATTTCGCGGTAGGCTGCCGGCAGATGCTGCATAAGATAGGTCAAAAGACGCGTATTGACGTCCATGACATCTTCCTGCTCAACAAAGGAAAGTTCCATGTCGATCTGCGTAAATTCCGGCTGACGGTCGGCGCGCAGATCCTCGTCGCGGAAGCAGCGGGCGATCTG
>DCDB01000168.1 GCA_002316215.1 Lachnospiraceae bacterium UBA1066
GGCGTACCTACAACCGGCATAAGCTGCTCACAGAATTCCTGAAAGAATTCGGAATCGATCCTTCAACTGCCGAGGCCGATGCCTGTAAGATCGAGCATGACATCAGTGATGAGACTTATGAAAAAATCAAGGCCCATGTAAAAAAGAAAGTATAAGCTGCGCGCTGCTGCTTCTCTTGTATCCGCTGTTCAAACGCCGCCGCGTCTGTCTGTATTTTTACCGGGCATGCATTTAGAGTTCAGCTTATATGAAATAGCAGCAAAACTGATTATCCCCTTCTCCGCTCTATGTACCCAATAACATCTATTTAGAAGCTGCGGAGTGGAATTCCGCGTTGCAGTATATACAGCGATATCTTCCGGAATGTGTCAGATTAAAGATATGATCGCATCCCGCTTCTGTACTTGTGATGCAGCGCGGATTCGTGCATCGGATTACATTAACCAGGCGTTTCGGCAGAACCGTTGATTCTTTCCTGATAATTCTACCATCTCTAATCATATTCACCGTGATTTGTGGATCTATGTATCCAAGAATGCTGATCCTCGGAGGTATTGCTTCTCCTTCAATCTTGATTAAATCCTTTCGTCCATATTTCCCGCTTTTCAATGACTGCAGAAGTGCTACGGAACCAGACTTCTCTCCCTTATCAAGCTCCAGCATTTGGTAAAGCCGCAGTCCCATACCTTCTGTAATATGATCAATCACAATACCATTCTGTATGGAATCAACATTCATGTAATAGCACCTCCTTGCCCATAACGGGATCACAAATGCCCAATAGCGCCATAATTAATGCCATCCTGACAAAAATACCGTTTTGCACCTGGTCAAAATAAGCAGCCCTCGGGTCATCATCAACATCCATGGAGATTTCTCCCACCCGCGGAAGCGGATGCAGAACCGGCATATCATGTTTTGCCGATTCCAATTTGTCTTCCGTAAGCGTATAGGTATCTTTCAAACGAATATAATCCTCCTCATTAAAAAACCGTTCCTTCTGTACCCTTGTCATATAAAGTACATCCAGTTTTGGCAGAATATCTTCAAGATCTTGTGTCTCATACCATTCCGCATGTGAAGGAGCGAGGAAATCCTCTTCCAGATATTTTGGAATTTTCAGCTCTTCCGGTGAAATAAAAACGTATTTATTTCCTTCATAGCGTGTCAATATTTTCGTAAGACTGTGAACCGGCCGTCCGAATTTCAGGTCGCCGCAGAAACCAATTGTAAGGTGATGCAACCGCCCTTTCCTCTGTCGGATAGTATCAAGATCAATCAGCGTCTGAGAAGGATGGTTATGCCCTCCGTCGCCTGCGTTTATGACAGGTACCGGCGAAAACATGGATGCTCTTAATGGCGCGCCTTCCTTAGGATGTCTCATGGCGACGATATCCACGTAACGGCCAACCACGCGGATGGTATCTGCTATGGTTTCCCCTTTGCTTGCGCTTGATACATCCGCAGCCGGAAACCCAAGCGTCTTTCCTCCCAAATTCAGCATTGCAGCTTCAAAAGACAGACGTGTCCGCGTACTGGGCTCATAGAAAAGAGTTGCCAGTTTTCTGTTTTTCGCTGCATCGATGTATGCGTCCTGATTTGCCGCAATCCTGTCAGCGAGATCAAGTACTGCCTCTGTCTCCTGCATACCGAAGTCAAGCGGATCAATCAAATGCCTCATAGCCATTCTCCTTTCAGCAGAAACTGTTCTCTCTTTGGGCCGACCGAAATGAACTCAATCCTGCTGCCAGTCATTTCCTCCAGTGCCTTTACATAACCTTTTGCCGCATAGGGAAGTTCACTCCAGCTTCTGCAGGAAGAAATATCGCATTTCCACCCGGGCAGCATCTCAAGTTTTGGTTTTGCATATTCCAAGTCATCCATCGGAGAAAAATCAGGGCATTCCTTTCCGTTAATTTGATATCCGCTTATCACCGGAATCCTGTCAAAGGAACTCAGAACATCCAGTTTTGTAAGGGCAACCTTATCCGCGTTCTGACAACGCAGGCCATACCGGCTTGCCACTGAATCAAATGGACCGACCCGCCGAGGCCTCCCGGTGGCTGCGCCATATTCGTCACCTGCCATACGCAGTTTGTCCATCCATTCCGGATTCATTGCCTTCCCTGCAGGAAAAGGCCCCGCTCCCACGCAAGTGGAATATGCCTTCATGACGCCGACAACATGATCATTCTTTCCGTTCAGGATTCCTGCTCCGACAGGTGCATATGAAGAAACCGTATTCGAGCTGGATGTATAAGGGAATATACCGTAATCAATATCCCTGAGTGCTCCCAGCTGCGCTTCCAAAATAATGGTTTCCTCTTTTTCTTCCGCCTGCATAAGGTAGTTCCCTGTGTCTGCAAGAAACGGCCTCAACCAGGCATGACCGGCACACCATTGATTCAGCGCCTCGGTTCCGATAATCATTGCTTGTCCGTATAAACCCGCAAGTTCAAGGTTCTTGGCTTCCAGAATCATTTCTATGCGTTCCCGGACATCTGTCCGTTCCCAATGGATAAGATCACCCGTCCGCAATGTTTTCTTTTTATACTTGTCTCCATATGCATAAGCAATTCCCCGCCTCGTTGATCCAAAAGCTCTCCCGCTTTTCGACAGACGTTCTTCTTCAAGGCCGTCCTGCAAAACATGCCATGGCATAGATATGGTTGCACGTTCTGAAACTTTCAGGTTATCCGGAGTAACCCGCAATCCTCTTTTACGAAGGCTATCTATCTCCCCTTTCAGATGCTCCAGGTCAATCACCATCCCGGTCCCCAGTACACAGACTGTACCCTCATGAAAGATTCCCGAAGGTATCAGGTTCAAAATAAATCTTCCCCGTTCATTTACGACAGTATGTCCGGCATTGTCGCCACCCTGATAGCGAGCCACAATATCAGCATTTCCGCTCAGTTGGTCAATGACCCTGCCTTTTCCTTCATCGCCCCAGTTGATTCCTGTCACTGAAATAATCATTCATTTTCTCCCTGTCTTCATCTTATCAAACGCTCTTGCATTTCCTGCAGTTTCTGATTATACTGTGGGCATTATCATTCGTAAAATGTATCTTTGATATTATATTCATGTCATTTTCATATGATTGGAGCAGGAATTTGAACACGAATTATGAATACTATCGGATTTTTTACTATGCTGCCAAATATGGCAGCTTTACGAAAGCCGCCCATGTCCTCTGCAGTAACCAGCCCAATGTAACTCGCTCCATGAATAAGCTCGAGCAGCAGCTGGGATGCACTCTTTTCCTGCGTAACAGGCATGGAATCTCGTTAACCCCCGAAGGCAGCCGTCTTTATGACCATGTAGGAATCGCACTGGAACAGCTTCAGGCAGGTGAAGAGGAACTTGCAGAAAGCAGCAGCCTCCGAAGTGGAATAATATCTATCGGAGCAAGCGAAACAGCTCTGAACATATTTCTGCTTAATCAACTCAGTCGCTTCCACAAAAAACATCCCGGTATCCGTCTCCGTATCTCTAACTTTTCAACACCTCAGGCTATCTCGGCACTGCACCAGGGCAGTGTTGATCTTGCCGTAGTTACAACACCGACCGGCATTAAAAAAGACCTTTGTGAAACAAGACTTGCCTGTTTCGAGGAAATTCTTATCGGTGGGCAGGAATTTTCCGCCCTCGCCGGGAAGCCGCTTCCTTTTAGCGAACTTACCAATTATCCACTGATTATGCTTGCAAAGGGAACCATGACCTATGCCTATTACAGTCAGCTCTTCCTGCAGGAAGGCATAGTGCTTGAGGCAGACACAGAAGTGGCTGCTGCCGATCAGCTCCTGCCACTTGCCCTGGGAAATCTTGGACTGGCCTTTATACCGGAACCGCTGGCACATCAGGCTCTGGCCCATGGCAAGGCAGTGCGAATTCCGCTGGAATATGCCCCGATTCGTCGTCATGTCGTTCTGCTCAAAGACCAGTGCCATGCACTGGGTATAGCTGGCAGGGAACTGGAAAAATTTCTCCGTTCTGAAGCGGAGTCTTATAAAGGTATGAAAGGAGATAACAGACAATGACTTTGCAGCAGCTTCGGTATGCTGTCGCCATCGCAGAAAAAAGCAGTATCAGTGAGGCGGCAGCCTCACTTTTTGTGGCACAGCCCAGCCTGACCAAATCGCTTCACTCACTGGAAAAAGAAATGGGACTTATGATATTCAGACGAACCAGCAAAGGGATTGCCGTCACAAGAGAGGGCGAGGAATTTCTTGGATACGCCCGTCAGGTAATCGAACAGGCCGATCTGATGGAAGAAAAGTATGGAAGCCTTCCTTCCGGAAAGCATCGTTTCTGTGTGTCCACCCAGCATTATTCTTTCGCTGTCGAAGCCTTCGTTGACCTGCTCCGGGATTACGGCGGGGATACGTATGATTTCCGTCTGCGTGAAACGCAGACATATGAAATCATAGAGGATGTAGCCCGGCTGAAAAGCGAAGTCGGAATTCTGTACCTGAACCATTTCAATGAAACCATTCTGCGTAAGACGCTGCGCGAAAATGACCTGCAGTTCCATCTTCTTTTTAAAGCAAAGCCTCACGTCTTTCTTGGATCACGCAATCCTCTTGCAGGAAGACCGCCCGTAACCCTTCAGGACCTGTCTCCATATCCCCGTCTGTCCTTTGAACAGGGAGAGTACAATTCCTTTTACTTCTCTGAAGAGATCCTGAGTACGGAAGAATGCAAAAAAGAGATTCTTGTCCGGGACCGTGCAACGCTGTTCAACCTTCTGATTGGGCTGAATGGCTATACCATCAGCAGCGGCGTAATTAATCCGGACCTGAACGGCGACGGCATCGTCTCTGTACCTCTCGACGCAGAGGATACCATGGAAATAGGCGTAATCGCAAAAAGCCATATTGTACCCGGACGATTTGCCCAATTATATGTAGATGCTCTTCAACGGCATATCCCGCACAGCTAAATCGCTTTTACTGGAATAACAAGTCCCGGTCCGCCATAGCCTGAAGCTATTGCGAATCGGGACTTTTATATATTTTTCAAATTTTGGCGGAATGATATACTACCATTGTAATAGGAAATAAAACAGAAAGAAGGACAGATATGAATACACTGCATGCACCATTTCGCTATGATTATGTCGGGAGTTTCCTGCGCCCGGCGAGTCTTCTGAAAGCCCGTGAAGACTTCGAGGCAGGGCTTATCCCACAGGATGAACTCACCTCTGAAGAAGATAAATGTATACGGGATCTTGTTTTAAAACTTAAAGAACTAGGCTATCACGTCATCACAGACGGAGAATTCCGCAGACACAGCTGGCACCTGGATTTCATGTGGGGTCTGAATGGCGTGGAACGAATTGAACTTGATCATGGCTACTATTTTCACGGTCTTGAAACCTATCATACTTCTGTAAATGTGATATCGGAAATCACCGGAGAAAATCATCCGTTCATAAAACACTTCCAATATTTAAAACAGTTTGAAGATGAAAATACGGTTGCCAAACAGACGATGCCGGCACCGGCGCAGATGCTGTCCGAGCTTCAGCGCGCCGATAATATAGAAACAACACGAAGGATTTATCCTGATTTAGAAAAGCTCATCCACGATATCGCCAAAGCCTACCGGACCGTAATCAGAGAACTTTATGACGCAGGATGCCGTAATATCCAGTTCGATGACTGCACCTGGGGAATGATCGTGGACTCCGGTTACTGGGAGAAGAAAGTCGGAAAAGGGGTCAGCATCAATGAAGAAGCTGAAAAGTTCATAAGGATCAATAATCTTGCCCTGGAAGGAAAACCGGAAGACATGGTAATCAATACACACGTATGCCGCGGGAATTATCAGTCAACGTATGCAGCATCCGGCGCTTACGATCCGATTGCCCCTTACCTGTTCCGTAAAGAAAATGCCAATGCCTTTTATCTTGAATATGATGATAAACGCTCGGGCGGTTTCGAACCTCTCCGCTACGTGACCGGCGATAAAAAGGCCGTTCTCGGGCTCATAACCACAAAGTCGCCTGCGTTGGAGAATAAAGATACTGTCATCGCAAGAATCCACGAAGCTGAAAAATATATCCCACTTGAACGTTTATGCCTCAGTCCTCAATGCGGCTTTTCTTCTAATGCAATCGGCAACAAACTCACAGCGGAAGAACAGTGGAATAAGCTGCGGCTTGTAAAGGAAATCGCTGAACAGGTCTGGGGATCATCTCTCTGATCAATCATAAATCCGGTCTGGTTATAGCAAAACAATCGTGACTCCGGGCGTTATGACTGCTCTTGCTCCTTTCCATGCGTGGCGCTTGATGAGAATAGGCTTGCAGTAAAGGATTATACGATCATCATAATCATACCTATGCTTGCAGACTATCGTCTTCCCTTTGGAATTGTAACTTCTAACAGTCTTTCGGAGGATGTGATAATATTTCTAAAAGCAATAAAAGATATTTTGCGTGTAAAATAAAAAGGCAAGCTGCCTTTGGAATTTGCCTGTAAGGTAGCTTGCTTTCTTCTTTTCTCAATAAATCTTGCTAATGCTTGTCAGGTTGAGCAGTCCTGCTATGCTGAATGCCATGGCAACCAGGAAAGAAGCAGTCAGAGCACTGTTTCCGCTTCTGTCAGCGTCTTCTTCATTTCCTGCACCGGGCCTGCGGCTGATCAGGCTCCCTGCTCCCATGCCGAATCCATATCTGGCCGCTTGGATAATCGACATCAGGGAAAACAGACCCCGACCGCTGCGGCAGCACTTGTCCCGATGTGTGCAACAAAAAATGCATCAACCGTATTGTAGATTTCCGAGATAATCCGGCTGATGGCCGTAAGAACGGACATTTCCATGACCGGCTTACAGACTGGTTCTGTAAGGAAACGCCTCCGCCTGTTTTCTTTATATTTGGCATTCTCTTCCGTATTCAAGGTACACCACTCCCATCAGAAAATGGTACACCCTCAATAAGATTTAGAGTCAAGCCCTCCCTGGATCTGAGATTGGAAATCAGACCTGTCTATAGCGGCAGTAATCAGATAATTTGTCCGTAGACAGGACTTTACGGGACAGAATATCTCCGGTAACAGTCAGATACTTCTCAGACACATCCTGCAGCAGTCCGTGAAACGCCTCCTGTGTGGGAAAAGTAACCGGAAGCAGTGACATCTAGCGAGGAAATTACTTGTATGTTTCTTCCGGGAATGATAGTCCGTCGCCTTCCATAAAAGGCATCCGGTACATTTCCGGGCGCATGCACACAGAAACTTTGTCCGTAAGATGATCCAGATCATTCAGCAACTTCAGTGCTTCCTGCAGATACGCAGAAGCGCCCTGAAGAAACCGAATCTCATTCTCAACCTCGTCGTTCCGACACCGAATCATGCCAGTAATTTCGTCTACAGAATCTGAATTAGAAGCCGTTCGGTCTCCTTCGTGAAGAATCCGCAGTTATGATAGGTGTGGACCCGTATGAATGCAGTGATATCCTGATGATCGAATATCCGGTAAGTGCCTGAATCATTCCGATGGCTTTCAAGAACACTGCTGCGTTCATACATGCAATGTCTAAACCTACTGAAACTCCTGGCATCGCAACCGTGAAGGATACTGCGTCATGCATAACAGAAGCGGATCGGACAAATGAGCCCGACCCGTCTTCCTGTTACTCCCCTCATAGAGTAAACTGCTGCACATGCCTCCTGAAAATCTTATATAAAACCGGATAAAGCACAGCGGCAAGTACAAGCCCCGAAGCACCCTGTACGGCATTCGGAATGGCAGAGGCAAGCGCTCCCGCCGTCCCGTAGATAAAACTCTCCGGGATCCCGTATCCCAATACCACCAGGGCGATATCCGCGACGCCTCCGTATAGGACGGCTGCGAAACGGCTCTTTCCTTTCTCAATGCTCTTTGCATAAATCAGACCTGAAAACAGAGCAACAGCTCCTTTGACGAAAAAGGTAATCGGCACATAGATAAAATAACCGCCCAGCAGGTCCGACATCGCGGATCCTATGCCTGCTGCCAGGAAACCATAGACCGGTCCGAGGAAAACACCGGAGAGAATAACAATGGCGTCTCCCGGATGGATATATCCTCCGGTGCCCGGTGTGGGGATCCGGATCACCGCCGTTCCCACGCAGGCAAGCGCGGCAAAAAGCGCCGTTAGCACGATTCGTTTCGTCCTGTCATCTGACATCCTGTACCTCCTTATCCGGCCTTATCATTTTACGGCCTCAAACGCTGTATCCAGCGCCGCGATCAAATCGTTCACATTTTCTATGCCGATGGAAAGACGGATCGTATTAGGCTTTATTCCCTGATCCAGCAGTTCCTCCTCCGACAGCTGCGAATGCGTCGTGCTGGCCGGATGGATGACCAGGGATTTCACATCAGCCACGTTGGCCAGCAGCGAGAAGATTGGCAGATTGTCGATAAACTTCTTCGCCGTATCCGCGTCCCCCTTGATCTCAAAGGTAAAGATGGACCCTGCCCCGTTCGGAAAATATTTCTGATACAGCTTATGGCTGGGTTCGCTCTCCAGCGACGGATGATGGACCGCTTCCACCTGCGGATGGCTGTTCAGATAATCCACGATCTTCAGTGCATTTTCCACGTGCTGCTTCACGCGTACGGAAAGAGTCTCAAGTCCCTGAAGGAAAAGGAATGCATGGAACGGGGAAAGCGTGGAACCGGTGTCGCGGAGAAGGATGGCCCGGATATAGGTGGCAAATGCCGCAGGACCTGCCGCCTCGGCAAACGATACGCCGTGATAGCTGGGGTTCGGTTCCGAAATCCACGGATATTTCCCGGATTTCTTCCAGTCGAAGGTGCCGCCGTCCACGACCACGCCGCCGATCGCCGTGCCGTGGCCTCCGATGAATTTCGTCGCCGAATGCACCACGATATCCGCCCCGTGCTCAATCGGACGGATCAGGTAAGGTGTCGCAAAGGTGGAATCGATCACCAACGGGATCCCGTGCTTATGGGCGACCGCGGCGACTGCTTCGATATCGATGACATTCGAATTCGGGTTGCCGAGCGTTTCCACGAAAATCGCCTTTGTATTATCCTGAATAGCCGCTTCAAAAGATCCTTCCTGTTCCGGATCGACAAAAGTTGCAGTGATGTTTGAAGTAAGAGGGAGGGTATGCGCCAGCAGATCATAGGTGCCGCCATAAATGGTTTTTGATGCCACGATGTGTTCCCCGCTCCTGGCCAGCGCGCTGATCGTATAATTGATCGCGGCTGCGCCGGAAGCTGTAGCAAGTGCGGCGGTTCCGCCTTCCAGAGAGGCGATCCTTTTTTCGAATACGTCTTCCGTGCTGTTGGTAAGCCTTCCGTAAATGTTGCCGGCGTCCCGGAGGCCGAAACGGTCTGCCGCATGCTGCGAATTATGGAATACATAGGATGTGGTCGCGTAGATCGGGACAGCCCTTGAATCTGTGGCCGGATCGGCCTGCTCCTGCCCTATATGCAGCTGCCTTGTTTCAAAACTCCAATTCTTAGAATCACGGATGTCTGTCATATGATTTCCTCCTGCGGCCCTGCCGCTCATCTTTATCTTTCTGTTGTTTAC
>DCDB01000082.1 GCA_002316215.1 Lachnospiraceae bacterium UBA1066
ATTCTGTAAAAAATAATGGCGATAAGAACCGTAAAAACGATATCGGGAAGAATAATTTTCGTAAGGTAGCCCGGAAAATTCCTGCGGCCGCGCAGAAGAAAACGGGTGACATAGATGACAAAATTGTACCCAAAATCCGTGATTGCGACCAGAACAAGGGGAACCTTGATATCTTCATCATAATAGACATCGCAGAAATGTCCCGAAAGATAGCCGCTCAGCATATAAATAAGGGCATAAAAACCGAAAAGGTTCCCGTAAAAAAGATCAATCATAAGACCGCTTATGAAACCGGTCAGGAGACCTTCTTTCCGTCCCTGCATAAAGCCAACGGATACCGTCAGGATGAGCAGCAGATTTGGAGCGGAATTGGAAAACTGCAGCATTTTAAAGACCGTTGTCTGAAGAATGAAGCAGATCCAAAGAATAATAAGTATGACTACTTTTCTCTTCAACCGGAATTCTCCTTTGTCTGCTTCAGTTCCGTTATGACAAGAACTTCACGCAGAGCCTTAAAATTGGCGACCGGAATAATCGTACCTGACTTCGTCAGATTGTTGGAATCCTGCTTGATGTCGCTGACGTAGCCGATGAGAAGGCCTGTCAGATACTTGGCGCTGATATTGGAAGTAACAATGGCAGCGCCTTCCGTAACAGCGTTATCCTTATCCCTCAGCTCGTAAAAATCAATTTTTCCTTCATCCATTTCCAGAAGATTTCCTGTTACAACGCAGGTATCCGAGGTGCTGGCGACCATTGCACTGACATTGCTCTCGTCGTCTATTATAGAACGGACTGTGGACCAATTGTTGCCGGTTTCCGTTATTATTCCGATAAGCCCGCCTTCGGCGATAACATTCATATCGACAGAAAGACCGTCCGCCGTGCCTTTGTTTATAACGAAGGTGCTGTACCAGTTTCCGGGATCCTTTGAAATGACCTGCGCCGCGACTTTATTATATTCGGCATATTCCTGGTCAAGCTTATAAAGCGATTCCAGACGGGCCAGCTCACTTTGTGACTGCACAAGGGCATTGTTCTGCGTCGTAAGTTCGTCTACCTTTGCCTGAAGTTCGCGGTTCTTTTCATCCAGCTCCTGGACATTCTTGAAGCCGGCCATCCTGTCGGAAAGCCAGTTGCCGACATCGTTTACGCCGTTCTGGAAAGGAGTGACAATATATCCCGCCACCCTGCGAAGCGGCTCAGCCACTTTGTCGGAAGAGAACGTGGCAAGGATAAGACCGATGCAGACGATTGTCAGTATGGCAAGGAGGTGCTTGCTTTTTAAGTTGAACCCCAGTTTCTTTTTCATTTCTTTTTCCTTATCGTATAAGCCCATCTCTGGAGAGGCTTATGTTTTATCAGTTCTTCCAGGCCTTTTATCGTACAAAGCTCATAATAGGACGAAAGATTAATTTCCACGCCGATCATTTTTTTCAGATAACGGTCGATCGCAGGGATTCTTGCTGTCCCGCCGGTCAGGTAAATGCCTTCGGCATAAATGCATTTCCCGATTTGCGGCGGCGTGCGTTCCAGAAACGTTTTTATTTCCGAGGCAATTTCCCGCACCTGCATTTCTACTGCCTGACAGACGAGCGCGGAAGAAACGATGCCTTCACGCGGCAGGCCTGAAAGCGTGTTGAGACCGACGACTTTTCTTGCTTCTTCTTTCTGTTCGCTGAATGTCGCAAGAACGGCCTTGAGCCTGCGCGCCGTCCTCTTTCCTACTAACAAATTGTCCTGCCGCCGGATTTCATCGCAGATGGCATTGTTAAGCTGCTGCCCGCCGATATTGATGTTCTTGCTGATGATAACCTGTTCATTCGAAATTACGGAAACCTCTGTATTCTGTGCGCCGATGTTTACAATCATCGATCCCTTTGTTTTTGTAAGAGGAATGCCAAGCGCGATCGCATCGCATATAGCGCGGTCGACAAGATAAACTTTCGGGTTTTTCAGGTTGCCGGCATGGCTGACTGCAAAATAAGCCCTTTTCTCAATCTCAGACATATTGACAGGTGCCGAAAAATAAATGACGGGTGCATGTCCGATATGATGATCGGCGCGCCGGAGAAGCGTCTGAAGAACAATTTCGACTTCGGCGACATCGGCGATATTCCCGTTTTTAACAGGACAATCCACGGTAATGCAGTCCGGTGCTTTTTCAAACATCTCAAAAGCATCATTGCCGACAGCGATTACCTGATTCTGGTTCCGCACGGCAATCATGTTTTTTTCAGTTGTCGTTTGGTTCTTGTGAAGGCTGTAGATCTTGACCGCACTTGTGCCGAGATCGACGCCGAAAACATTATTGATGATCATTCTTTCCCCCGGAATGCAGGAGCCCGCTTTCTGAAAAGCTTATATAACACCTGTCTCCGATCACAATGTGGTCGAGAAGATGGATTTCAAGCAGTTCGCCGGCTTCGTATATCTTTTTTGTCATACATTTGTCTTCATGGCTCGGTGTCGGATCGCCGCTCGGATGGTTATGGACCAGAATAATACTGACTGCCCGGTAGCGCATAGCCGAAAGAAAAAGTTCCCTGGAAGAAAGTACCGTGGAATTCACCGTTCCTTTGGATACACATTCTTCACCGATCAGGTGGTTTTTCGTATCCAGCATCATCGCGATGAGACTCTCCTTTTCATCATGACGAAGCTGTTCCATATAATACTCCGCTATTGAACACGGATCGGAAAATGAGAGGACATTTCTGGCCTTATAGGTCGCCAGACGTTTCGAAAGCTCTCCGACACATTTCAGCTGGATAGCCTTGACCTCTCCTATCCCGGGAATAGTCATGAGTTCGGGAATCGTAAGGTGGCAGATTCCCAGAAGTCCCTTCTGCTCTTTAGACAGGTCCAGAATTTTCTCTGCGAGACGAATCGCAGGATAGCCTTTTGTTCCTGTCTTGATGATAACTGCGAGCAGCTGTGCATCCGTTAAAGCGGCCGGCCCGTATAAAAGGCATCTCTCATACGGCCGGTCAAAATCAGCATTTTCTCTTGTCAGTAATTCTTTCAAATCTGCCTCTTCCTGCTTTTCAGACGCATTTTTAGGAAATCGGCACGATAATTCTATCACAAAAGATCGTCCTTGTACACTTTCGGAAAGAGATTTAGATATTTTTCAGATATCGCTTCCGCACACCGCATGCCGTCCATGGCAGCTGAAATAATGCCTCCGGCATAGCCCGCGCCCTCTCCGCAGGGATAAAGCCCGTCAACAGAAGAGACAAGATTTTCGTCCCTTAAAATGCGGACAGGGGAGGACGAACGCGCCTCCAGGGCGCTTATGATGGCATCCGGACGGTTAAAGCCTGCGATTTTCTGCCCGAAAGCATCGATTCCGGAACAGATGTCATCCCTTATAAAGCCCGGGAGTATGGTTCTGAAATCGCAAAACGCCGACCTGCCTTTGGTGCAGGATGTAAAATTGCCCCAGGAAGTACTTCTTACGCCTTTTTTTAAATCTCCGAAAAGTATCTGGGGGACGGCGCCGGAAGCTGCGTCAAAAGCGTGTTTTTCAAGCGTGCGCTGAAAAGCAATTCCAGCGAGCGGACTGTCCTCTTCACTTTCAAGAAAAGGAATATAATCTGCGGGAGAAACCGTTACGATCAGGGCGCTGTTGGCATTTGCCGAATTGCGTCCGGAATAACTCATGCCGTTGACCGTAAGACAGCCCTCTTCTGAGGAAGCATTTACAACATAGCCTCCGGGACACATACAGAAGGAATAAACGCCGCGTCCGTCTGCGCAGGTATGGGTCAGCTTATAGGAAGCAGGGGGAAGGATACCGCCGGCTTCTCTGCCGTACTGTGCAAAATCAATCATTTTCTGAGGATGCTCAATGCGGATGCCGGCAGCAAAAGCTTTTGCTTCCATAGGGACGCGGTTCCTTTGGAGCATGGAAAAGGTATCTCTTGCTGAATGCCCCGGAGCAAGGATGCAGACCCGGGCAGGAAGTTTTTCCCTGTCATTAATGATCAGGCAGGAAAGCGCACCCCCGTCAGTTTCAAAATCCGTGAGTCTGCTGCGGAAACGGTATTCACCACCCATTTCCTCTATTGCCGTGCGCATCCTGACCAGTATCCCTGTCAGGATATCCGTTCCGATGTGTGGCTTCTGGTCATACAGTATTTCCTCCGGAGCACCGAACTTTACGAAAGTTTCTTTGATAAACTTAATCCTGTTGCCGGGATCCTTTACGGATGTCGTCAGTTTTCCGTCTGAAAAAGTTCCTGCGCCGCCTTCGCCGAACTGCACGTTGCATTCAGTATCAAGCTTTCCCTCCCGCCAAAAAGCAGTGACCTTCTGCGTTCTTGACAGTGCATCCTCTCCTCTTTCAAGGATAATTGGACGAAAGCCGTTTAAAGCAAGGAGATAACCGGAAAAAAGCCCGGCCGGTCCGCTTCCGACTATGACGGGACGCTCTTCTAAAAGGTCATTTCCGCCTACGGGAAAATGATACTCTTCGTTTGGGGTAGACATAATATTATTATGTCTACCTGTCAGGATGCCGTCGGGAGTATTTTTTAAAATGACATCCGCTGTGACCACATAAGTAAGCTCCGGTTTGCGACGGGCATCCAGCGATCTTTTATGGATTTTCACTTCCCGGATCTCCTTGGGGGATATGTGCAGCAAAGATGCAGCTTTTTTTGTAAGCTGGGCAATATTCCCGTCAAGCGGAAGTTTTATACCGCTGACGCGGACACTGCACGCATCCGTTATTCCCTTTGGCAGTTCCTTCTTTGATGTTTCCTTTTGTTCGGGGTTCTTAACTTTCATTTTTCGTTTCTTTCATATTAGTTCTTGCTTCACGCTTTTTGCTTCACGCTTTTTGCTTTACGCTTTTTGCTTCACGCTTTTTGTTTCACACTTTTTATTTCACACTTTTTATTTCACACTTTTTATTTCACGCTTTTTATTTCACACTTTTTATTTCACACTTTTTGCTTCTTGGTTTTTGTTTTTTGCTTTTTCCGCGGCGGCTTTTCCGGCTATGGCACCGGTTGACCAGGCGAACTGCAGATTCCATCCTCCGCAGTCCCCGTCGATATCCAGCATTTCACCGGTAATGAAAAGTCCCGGGACGATCTTTGATTCGCAGGTTTCCGAAGATACTTCGTCTGAACGTATGCCCCCCGCAGTACACTGGGCATGGGATAAATCCAGGGTGCTTTTTATATCAAGAGGAAAGGACTTGATCTTTGACGCAAGCATCTCAAGGTTTATGCAGCCTTCGGTAAGCACAGGAATAAGCCGGTCGGGAAAAAGTCCTATGAGAAGTTCGTCCATATTCCTTTCGGGATGTTCTTCCTTACGTGCTTCGAGGAAAGAAAGAAATGACGCAGGATCAAAGTCAGGAAAGAAATCTATGACGGTTCGTACAGGGGCGCCTGAAAGAAGAAGGTGCCCGGCTGTTCCGCTGATTCCGAAAACAGGAATACCGGAAATACCGTATTCTGTAAGCTGAAGCTGACCTTCATTTTCCATGAGGAAAATGCCTCCGGTGAAAAGACGGATACAGGCGCGGATACGTACACCGGCCCAGGGAAAAACAGCAGTCTTTTCGGGAACCAGCGGTACCAGTGCCGGAAGGGCAGGCACCATGGTATGTCCGAGCCTGAGCGCCAGAGAAAAACCGTTGTAATTATTCTTAAGCGGTAGTGAGGCTGCCGTGCCGCATGCAAGTATAACGCGGTCGGAAGGATATTTCCACGTGTCCGTTAAGACTTCAAAGCCTGAGCCTGACGGCCGGATTTCCGTAACGTTCTCATTGTTTTTTATGCGAATGCCCAGCCTTTTTGCCTCCATAAGAAGGGCTTCAAGCACAGCCCCTGACTGTTCGCAGTATGGATAGACCCAGCCGTCGCGGTTTAATGTGTAGATTCCGATATGGAGAAAAAAAGAAATCGTTTCCTGGACAGAATATTCTTCCAGGATTTTTTCTGCAAAGGAGGGGTCGCAGCCTCGGTAGGCGTGCCGGCTTTCGCCGGTATTCGTCATATTGCATTTCCCGTTTCCTGTTTTCAGGAGCTTTTTTCCGGGCTTCTTTTCCTTTTCCAGGATGGTGACGTCGGCTCCCTTACTTGCGGCTGTGATGCCGGCCATGAGCCCGGAAGCACCGCCGCCGACGATGATGATCTTATTCATGCTTTCTCCCCGGACGGAACCGTGACCAGTTTCTCGTTTTTCAGTGACTGGAGGGACATGAGGATCCCGAGTTTTGCAGAAGGCCAGGTGAGACCACCCTGAAAATAGACATTATAAGGCGGACGTATCGGTGCGTCTGCGGAAAGCTCTATGGAAGAGCCCTCGACGAAAGCGCCTGCCGCCATAATGACCTGATCGTCGTAACCCGGCATATCCCAGGGCTCAGGAGCTGCGAAGGAATCGACGGGAGCTGCTGCCTGGATGCCGCGGCAGAATGCGATAACGGCTTCGGGCGATCCGAGAGTTACGGCCTCGATAATATCGTGACGCTCCTCTTTTCCGTCAGGGAGTACCTTAAAGCCCAGCCCTTCATAGATATTTGCGGCAAAAACCGCTCCCTTAAGAGCTGCAGACGTGACGACAGGAGCCAGGAAAAATCCCTGGTAGAATGAAGTGTTGAAGAAAAGGGACGGCCCGATCTCGCTTCCTAAACCCGGGCAGGTCATACGGAAGGCTGCATTATCGATACATTCTTTTGTGCCTGCGATATAACCGCCGATAGGTGCAAGGCCGCCGCCTGGATTTTTGATTAAGGAACCCACGGTCATATCGGCGCCGACGTCCGAAGGCTCGATGGTCTCGACAAATTCGCCGTAACAGTTGTCTACCATACAGATAATGTCCGGCCTTACGGATTTTACACAGGCAATAGCTTCCCCAATCTGCTGTACGGACAGCGTTCGTCTCATCTCGTAACCCTTGGAGCGCTGGATAGTGACAAGACGGGTTTTCGGTCCTATGGCTGCACGGATGCCGGGAAGATCAAAGTTCCCGTCAGGAAGCAGATCCACCTGTTTATAAGTGATCCCGTATTCCTTAAGGGAGCCTCTGGAAGGACGGATACCGATAACTTCTTCTAAAGTGTCATAAGGTTTTCCGGCCAGGGAAATCATCTCATCGCCGGGCCTTAAATTCCCGGAAAGCGCGATGGCAAGGGCATGGGTTCCGCAGGCGATCAGCGGCCGCACCAAAGCCGCCTCTGTGTGGAAAACGGACGCATAAACCTCTTCCAGCTTATCACGTCCTAAGTCATTATAGCCGTATCCGGTTGTGCCGGAGAGACAGGCCTCGCTTATGCGGCATTCCTGCATGGCATTTATAACTTTGAGCTGGTTAATTTCCGCCGTTTCATCAATTTTCCGAAAGCGTTCTTCAAGTTTCCTGCAAATGTTTTCACCATATAAAAACACATCTCTGTCAATACCTTCTCTGTGATAGATTTCAAATTTATCCTTCATCATTTTTTCTGCGTTCCTCTATTATTTTTTCCATGTGGGAGATGATTCTTAAAGCATCATCTCCGTAATCTTCTCTTTTAATCCAGATCGTGTCCTTTTCCCTCCGGAACCAGGTGATCTGCCTTTTGGCGTAGTGCCTTGTATCTCTTTTCAAAATGCGCACGGCTTCTTCTAGTGTAGTTATGCCGTCCAGATAGTCCAGCATCTCTTTGTAGCCCAGACCCTGCATCGAAGGATTCTGCCGTGTAAGCCCCATGGCCTTAAGGTAGGAAACTTCATCGAGAAGCCCTTCTTCCATCATGAAATCCACACGCCGGTCTATCTTTTCATAAAGGCGCGCGCGGTTTTCGTCAATAACAAAATAGATGAGATTGTACGGGGACTCTTTTTGTCTTTCGGCTTCGTTGTGATCCGATATCCGCTGTCCTGTTTCTTTATAGAATTCGAGGGCCCGTATGACACGCTTTAAGTTATTGGGATGTATCTCTTCCGCTGCTCTTTGGTCGATTTCCTGAAGGCGTTTATGAAGAGCTTCGTTTCCGTATTTCCCAGCATATTCAAAAAGTTCCTCACGGTATCCGGGCAGCGCTCCTGTTTCAGTAAAATCAATGTCGCGAGTTACAGCCTGGATGTAAAAACCCGTACCTCCGCATAGAATAGGGATATGGCCGCGGCCTGATATGCCGGCTATGATTTTCTTTGCCATTTCAGCGTAACGGACGACGTCAAAACTCTCATCCGGTTCGGCCGCATCGATCATATGGTGAGGCACGCCCAGCATTTCTTCCAAAGTGATTTTTGCGGATCCGATATCCATGTGCCGGTAGACCTGCATGGAGTCTGCTGAAATCACTTCTCCTCCGATTTTCCGGGCAAGTTCAGCGGCAATTTCACTCTTGCCTGCGGCCGTCGGCCCTGCGATGACAATCAGCGTCTGTTTCATTTTTAAATAATCCTCTTAAACTTTTTTTCCAGATCCGATTTCGTAAGCGAGATGATCGTCGGCCTGCCATGCGGGCAGTGGTACGGGTCATCGCAGCGAAAGAGTTCGTCGATCAGGTATTTTGCTTCGGCAAATGAAATCTCACCTCCGCCTTTTACCGCTGCCTTGCAGGCTTCTGTCGCCACCCTGTGTACAAAAATATCAAGATTTTTCACTTCATGGCTGCCCTCGAGGCTGTCAAGCAGGGAAATAAAAAGTTCCCTGGAATTTATAGCGCTTAAGTGGTACGGCACGGCGCTTATCTTATAATCCCGTCCGCCGAACGGTTCAATTTCGAAGCCGATTTTCCAGAAAGCGGGCAGATAAGCTTCAAGAAGCGCCTGCTCTTCAAGGCTGGTTGAAAGTACAACCGGCGGGCAGAGCATCTGCGAAGAAATCGCGCTTTTTTCGTAATCCTTCATAAGCCGCGTAAAAAGCACCTTCTCATGCGCTGCATGCTGGTCGATCAAAAAAAGGCTGTCCTCGTATTCCACAATCCAGTAGGTATTAAAAGCTGCGCCGATGATACGGCGAAGCGGCGCTGCCTCGGGAGAAAGAAATTTGGGCTTGAAGGACTGCTGCTCATAGACAACGTTTTTTCCGGACTCCGCCTGTTCCTCTGTTTCCAGGACATCTTTTTTTTCCGGAGCCTGTATTTGAGAAGCTTTTCCATCCGCCGGCGGGATCTGAGAAGTTCTTTCATCCGATATCGGTGGTTGAGAAGCTTTTCCTTCCGGAAGCGGGGTTTGAGAAGTTTTTTCTTCTGACAATGGGATTTGAGAAGCTTTTCCTTCTGACAGTTGGGTTCGAAAATTTTTTCCTTCTGATTCCGGCAGCTGAGAAACGTCTTTAGAAAATGCCGCACCGGCGGGATTCTGTGATCCGTAGCTTCTTTCAGCCTGTTCTTTTAGGGCATTCTTTTCGAACGGTTCCGGAAGTTTTTCATTTCTAACGGCATCCGGCTTGTTCCTATCCGGTTTTTCCGGCGGATTAAGGGAAGCTCTTATAATCATTTCGCGGTCGGCCAGCGTCTTCTGGACGGCATGCAGGACAGCGTTAAAAACTGTTCTGTCATCCGAAAAGCGCACCTCCATCTTCGTCGGATGGACATTGACGTCCACAAGGTTTCCGCGGATCGAAAGCGTAAGGCAGGTGAAAGGATACTGATGCTGCATGAGCTTATTGCCGTAGCCTTCCTCAATAGCCGATTGGATGACACGGCTTTTAACATACCTTCCGTTGACGTAGTAGTTCTCGAAATTCCGGTTGCCGCGTGATACGGAGGGCTTTGCAAGACAGCCGCCGATCCCGACTCCATTTTCCCCGAAATCAGTCCATAAAAGTTCTGAGGCAAGATCGCGCCCGTAAATATGATAAATAACGTCTTTAAGGCTGCCGCTTCCTGTCGTGGAAGCCTTTGTCTGGCCGTTCACGGTAAATGTAAAAGCAATTTCCGGGTTCGAAAGCATGAGCTGTTCCACGAAACTTCCGACATGGGCAGCTTCCGTTATGGGTGACTTAAGAAACTTAGCCCTTGCCGGCGTGTTATAGAAGAGGTCTCTTACAATCATTGTTGTTCCGTCCGGAGCGCCCACTTCTTCAAGAAGCTTTTCTCTTCCGCCTTC
Organism: Lachnospiraceae bacterium UBA1066; assembly: GCA_002316215.1. Classification (GTDB taxonomy): domain Bacteria; phylum Bacillota; class Clostridia; order Lachnospirales; family Lachnospiraceae; genus Chordicoccus. Next base: position 10,068 of record DCDB01000082.1, read on the forward strand.
AATGACATAGCGTGTTCCTGTCATGTCTTCCGCCTGTTTTGTAAACAGCTCTGTACGACTGACGGCGGCGACACTGGAAAGCGCCTCTCCCCGAAATCCAAGCGAGCGGATACTGTCCAGATCTTCGACTTTATCGATTTTTGAAGTTGCATGTCGGAGAAAGGCCAGACGGATCTCATCCTGCGGGATACCTTTTCCGTCGTCCGTTACCCGGATGAGGGAGATCCCGCCGTCTTTAATTTCGATTGTTATCCGGGAAGCTCCGGCGTCAATGGCATTTTCCGTCAGCTCTTTAACAATAGATGAAGGACGTTCAACGACCTCACCTGCTGCTATTTTATCAATTGTATTCTGATCCAGTACTTTAATCGGATTCATGGCTCTTCCAGCGATTCTTCAATTTGTTCTGTAGCTTATAAAGCTCATTCAGTGCCTCGATGGGCGTCAATGTCTGGAGTTCCAGCCCATTCAGCTCCTTCAGCACTTCTTCATCAGGCACGGTGTCAAAGAGTGACATCTGCGTAAGATCCACCTCATCGTAATGGTGCGGTTTGCTTTTAGGCTTAGGTCCCGTAATGGTTTCAATGGCGGCCGTAATATCTGCATTTGAAAGCTGGCTCACCAGCTGATGGGCTCTGGCCAGCACGACCTCAGGGACACCTGCCAGGCGGGCGACTTCGATACCGTAACTCTTGTCGGCGCCTCCTTTTACGATTTTCCTGAGGAAAACGATACCGTCAGATTTTTCCTTGACCGCAATACAGTAATTGTTGACGCCGTCGATCTTCCCCTCAAGTTCGGTCAGCTCATGATAATGCGTGGCGAAAAGCGTTTTGGCTCCGATGATTTTCCGGTCGGCGATATATTCTACTACAGCCCAGGCAATGGAAAGACCGTCGAAAGTCGAGGTTCCACGGCCGATCTCATCCAGGATGAGAAGGCTGTCCTGGGTGGCGTTCCGTAAAATATTGGCTACCTCCGTCATTTCCACCATGAAGGTGCTCTGACCCGAAGCCAGGTCGTCAGAGGCTCCGACACGCGTGAATATCCTGTCTACGATGCCGATGTCGGCGGACTTTGCAGGAACGAAGCTGCCGATCTGAGCCATGAGGACGATCAGGGCTGTCTGCCGCATATAAGTTGATTTTCCGGCCATATTCGGCCCGGTGATAATGGAGATACGTCTGTTTTTATTGTCAAGAAAGGTATCGTTCGGGACGAAACCTTCATTATCAATCATTTTTTCAACAACAGGATGACGACCGTCTTTAATATTGATGACTCCGTTTTTATTGAGGCTGGGACGTACATACCGGTTGTGGCGCGCAACGTCGGACAGGGAGGCGCAGACATCGATTTCTGCAACGATTTTGGCTGTTTTTTGAATACGGACAATATTATTTCCGATTTCATCGCGGACTTTGCTGTACAGCTCATATTCCAGTGCACAGAGCTTATCCTCCGCACCCAGGATTTTATCTTCCAGTTCCTTAAGGCGGGGGGTCGTGTAACGTTCTCCGCCGACGAGTGTCTGACGGCGCACGAAATAATCAGGCACCTGGTCTTTAAAGGAATTCGTCACTTCAATGCAGTAGCCGAAAACGTGGTTGAATTTGATTTTCAGGGTATGGATGCCGGTTTTTTCGCGTTCTTCTGCTTCCAGATCCGCAAGCCAGCTCTTTCCTTCCGTTTTTGCCTGGCGATAGCCGTCAACGTCTTCGTTATAGCCGTCCTTTATGATGCCGCCTTCTTTCATGGCAAGCGGGGGATCTTCATTTAAGGAAGCCTCAATCATATCAAAAAGGTCGGACAGATCATCGAACGTTCCGCGTAATTCTTCAAAACGCTTTCCGGACAGCCCGGTTAGCAGTTCTTTGATATGGGGCAGCATGGAAAGAGAGGTCTTAAGAGCGATCAGATCTCTCGGATTGGCGCTTTTGTAGCTGATTCGTCCGGCCAGCCGTTCGAGATCATAAACAGGATTCAGGTATTCACGGATTTCTTCGCAAGTGATTTCATTTTCATTAAGGGCCTGCACGGCATCCAGCCGCTTCTCGATGCCGTCTTTATCAATAAGCGGCTGTTCAATCCAGGTTCTCAGGAGCCTTGCACCCATCGCTGTTTTGGTCTTGTCCAGTACCCAGAGAAGGGAACCGCGTTTTTCTTTTTCGCGCAGTGTCTCCGTAAGTTCCAGGTTGCGCATAGAAGAACTGTCGAGAACCATAAATTCTTCCGTATGATACGGATGAATGGAAGAAATATGCTCAAGATCCGTTTTCTGCGTTTCAAAAAGATAGCTTAAAAGTGCCCCGGCGGCATTTACGCCGCAGGAGAAGCCGGATACCCCCAGACCTTCGAGAGAGCTCACGTGAAAATGATCGAGAAGGGTCTTCCTGCAGGAGGCATCTTCAAAATAGCTGTCATTTAAGGTCTCAATCATGATGCCGAGACGGCCCTTAAGGTCTCCTTCGTCCAGCCCCGACATCAGAAGCGCCTCATTGCAGATGATTTCAGACGGGGAAAGCTTGTTAATTTCATCCATAAGCTTTTGCAGCTTATCGACTTCTGTGACGAGAAATTCGCCGGTAGAGACATCGCAGGCTGAAAGACCGAAACGATCTTCCGTGCAGACGATGCTCATAAGAAAATTATTCCGTCCCTCTTCCTGGCCTGAGACGTCAAGATTGGTGCCGGGCGTGACGACACGGGTGACTGCCCGCTTGACGAGACCTTTGGCGAGCTTCGGGTCTTCCACCTGGTCGCAGATCGCAACTTTATAGCCTTTTTTTATAAGCCTGTTAATATAAGTGTCCACTGCGTGGAAAGGTACGCCGCACATGGGCGCCCTCTCCGGAAGACCGCATTCCTTGCCCGTGAGCGTCAGTTCCAGTTCTTTCGACACAAGAATCGCGTCGTCGAAGAACATTTCAAAAAAGTCGCCGATCCGGTACATAAGGATACAGTCGCCGCAGTCTTTTTTTGTCTGTACATATTCCTGCATCATTGGAGATAAAGGCATTCAGACACCATCCGTTTCCTCGGCAGTCCCGATGTAATAGAAGCCCCGGCATTCATCGAGGCGGACAGGGACAATTTTTCCGATGAGTTCTTTACTTCCCGGAAAATGAACGACAAGGTTGTTCGGGATCCGTCCTGTGACCAGACCGGGCTGTTTATTTGCTTCTTCAACAAGAACGTCCATGGTACGCCCTTTAAAACGCGCACATCTTGCTTCGGCGTCTTTTTTCACTTCGGCAAGCAGGCGGTCAAAACGCTCATGCACAACTTCCTCCGGAACCTGATCCGCCATAGCGGCGGCCGGCGTTCCGGTGCGTTTTGAGTAAATGAAAGTAAAGGCACTGTCGAAACCGACTTCACGGATGAGCGATAAGGTTTCCTTAAAGTCCTCTTCCGTTTCGCCGGGAAAACCGACGATGATATCGGTCGTCAGGGAAATATCCGGTATCTTCTCGCGGATGCGGCCGACAAGCGCAAGGTAATCTTCTCTTGTATAATGGCGGTTCATGCGTTTCAGGATTTCCGTACTTCCGGACTGGACGGGAAGATGAAGATGCGGACATACAGCCGGGTATTCGGCCATGGCATCGATAAGTTCCTGCGAAAGATCTTTAGGATGCGACGTCATGAACCGTACACGGTCGATGCCGGAGATCCGGCAGATTCTGCCTAATAGCCCGGCAAAAGTTTCCGGAACTTCAAGGCCTTTTCCGTAAGAATTGACATTCTGGCCGAGCAGCATGATCTCCCGGACGCCGTCGTCACGCAGTTTCATAACTTCCGCAAGGATTGCTTCCGGTGTTCTGCTGATTTCACGCCCCCGGACGTAAGGAACAATACAGTAGCTGCAGAAATTATTGCAGCCGTACATGATGTTAACGCCTGATTTAAAAGAATATTTCCGTTCGACAGGGAGGTTCTCTTCCACTGTCTTCTTTGATTCAATTATTTCCACGACCCTTTTCTTTTCGGAAAGAGCGCGGACTAAAAGCCTGGGGAATTCCCCGAGATTGTGGGTACCGAAAATCAAATCAACAAAAGGATAGCTTTTCTTGATTTTCTCGACAATCCGGCGCTCCTGCATCATGCAGCCGCAAAGGCCGATCAGACGTTCCGGATGCTTTTCTTTGATCCCGTTCAGATGCCCGAGACGCCCGTAGACATGTTCATCGGCATTTTCCCGGACGGTGCAGGTATTGTAAATGACAACATCCGCGTCATCCTCGTTTTCTGTTTCTTCGAATCCGGAATCGCGGAGAACACCGCGGAGCTTTTCCGAGTCGCGGGCATTCATCTGACAGCCGAAGTTGACGACTGTGAAGCAGGGCCTGCGACCGAGCTTACGTGCGAGGGCATCTGCAAGCGAAGAGGCCTCAAGGATATACCCGTACTGATTTTCAGCTGATTCCCCGCTTTTATCAGCATCCTTATTTTGTTTTATACTGATGTCTCGATTGTCCCGGTTCTTATGGTTTTGGCTGTTTTCCAGAGCTGAAGCGTCGTTATCCTGTTTAAAGTTCATTTGCGAATCTGTCCGTTTCCGTAAATAATATATTTTACTGTTGTAAGCGCCTTAAGACCCATCGGCCCGCGTGCGTGAAGCTTCTGTGTACTGATGCCTATTTCTGCTCCGAAACCGAATTCAAAGCCGTCCGTGAAGCGCGTTGAAGCATTCACATAAACGCAGGCTGCATCAATTTCGTTCATGAATTTCTGCGCATGAGCATAATCCTTTGTGATGATAGCTTCGGAATGACCGGAATTATATTTGTTGATATGGGCAATCGCCTCTTCGATGCTTCCGACGGTTTTAATCGAAAGGATATAATCAAGATATTCTTTTCCCCAGTCCTCTTCCGTTGCCGGGACGGAGTTCTCAAGATGGGAAGCTGCCTCAGAATCTGCACGGAGTTCAACGTTCTTTTCGCGCAGACGCCTTTCGAGCATCGGCAGCAGTTCCTTCTCGGCAGCCCGGTGCACGACCAGGGATTCTTCCGCATTGCAAACGCCGATCCTCTGGGTTTTTGCGTTGAAAATGATATTCACGGCCATCTCAAGGTCGGCTGTTTCATCAACGTAAACGTGGCAGTTCCCGGTTCCCGTCTTAATAACGGGAATGGTGCTTTCCCGGGCAACGGCATTAATAAGGCCGGCGCCGCCCCTGGGAATAAGGAGATCCACATAAGAATCAAGATGCATGAATTCCGTTGTCGTCTCTCTCGAGGTATCGCGGATCAGCTGAAGTGCATCGGGAGTAACACCGCAGGATAAAAGAGCTTCCCTTAAGATGTCTGCAATCGTTATGTTGGAGTAAATAGCATCGCTTCCGCCCTTAAGGATCACGGCATTCCCTGTTTTGAAGCAGAGCGCAAAGACATCCGATGTCACATTGGGACGAGCTTCGTAAATGACGCCCACAACGCCCAGCGGCACGGTCATACGCCCTATGAGAAGGCCGTTCGGGCGTTTACGCATCTCTTCCACGGCTCCGACAGGATCTTCAAGCCGCTGCACCTCTATAAGGCCTTCTGCCATTCCCTGTATACGTTCTTTTGTAAGGGTCAGGCGGTCTAAAAGTCCGGCCGGCATGTTTTTCTTTTTGGCATTTTCAATATCTTTTTTATTTTCTTCTATGAGCTCGTCTGCATGTCCGGCAAGCAAGGATGCTGCCGCCGCAAGAACTTCATTTTTCTTCTCAGTCGAAAGACCGGCGAGGAGGCCGGAGGCTTTTTTAGCATTTTTTCCGATTTCTTCCAGCATCGATTTCTCCTTTCGTATTCCAAAACACGTGAAAGATAGTTATGTAATCTAAACAATACAGCGCTTTTCCGTGAAAATCATCTGCGGACGGATATCCCCGTCGTCCTGCGGCACTTGTTTTAGAACCTGGAATTCAAAAGCAAGTGCAGCCGTAGGAAAATCCGGATGTGCACATAAATAGCGGTCATAAAAACCCTTTCCGTAGCCGATGCGGTTTCTTTCCTCGTCGAAAGCAACGCCGGGTACGATGACAAGGGCTTTTTCTTCCTGTGCTACGGGGCATTCCAAAGGCTCAGGCACATGGAAGGATCCGGGCCTGAGCTTAGTAAAATCGTTTAAAATATAAAAACGGATTTCCGCGCCCTCTACCTTCGGAACGCCAACCGTTTTTCCGTCTTTCCATGCGGCCCTTATAAGATCGTCCGTTCCGACTTCGCCGCGAAAACCGACATAGGTATAGATGGCGGCTGCTGTTTTGAAACATTCTGAATCAAGCAGACGTTGAACGGCTTTTCGGCTTCCGGCCCTCTTTTCGGCTTCCGGCATTTTTTCGCGCAGCGCGAAGATTCTTTCTCTGATTTCTTTTTTTGTTTCCATCATCCTACATTTTTTCCAGATAATCTACAAGATAAAATTCTTCTTTCGGGTTGGCTTTGAAAAGCGTTCCGTAATTTCTGCCGCCGATCAGCCTGTGGATGATATGGAAATCATCGGCATTGGCAATAATCATATCGGCGCCCGCCTGCGTGGCAATTTCGGCGGCCAGAAGCTTCGTCGCCATGCCGCCTGTCCCGAAGCGGCTCCCCGTGGAATCTTTTGCCATATTCTTGAAATGGTCGTCCAGGGAATTAACCTCGGCGATAAATTCCGCTTTCGGATTCTGATGCGGGTCGTCTGTATAAAGCCCGTCGATATCGCTCATCAGGATTAAAAGGTCCGCCCGGATCAAAGCTACAACGACTGCCGAAAGACGGTCGTTATCACCGAATTCGATGTCATATGTTGCTACCGTATCATTTTCGTTGACAATCGGGATAGCCCCCAGTTCAAAGAGTTCTTCAAACGTATTCAGGGCGTTATAGCGGCTTTCCGCTTCGGTCATCGTTTCTTTTGTCATCAGGATCTGGGCAGCCGTCTGACCGTACTCAGAAAAAAGCTTCTGATAAATCATCATAAGCTTAACCTGTCCGATGGCGGCGCAGGCCTGTTTCTGCTTCAGGCTGGAAAGCTTTTCGATTCCCATCGCAGCCTTTCCGACGGAAATGGCGCCTGAAGATACGAGAACAATATCCTTGCCCTGATTGTGAAGGTCGGAAACCTCCCGTACAAGTATTTCAAGTTTTGTAAGATCCAGGCGTCCTGTCTCTTTATGGACAAGAGAGGAAGAGCCGATCTTGATCACAATTCGTTTTTTCTTCTTCAGCCCTTTTCGAATATCCATCAGCCGTCGCCCTCTCCGACTTTTGTCTGGCCGCCGTGTTCGGCAAGTTCATCCTTAAGCTGCTGCGCCATACCTGAAAGATATTCATCCTCCCCGTATTCATAGGCTGCCTTCCACGCCGCATTGTCGGCTTCCGCCGCTGCCGCTTCTTCGTCCGATACGACACAGCCGGCCGTATCCGCTGAAGCACCCATGACGCACTGCCGAATATTTTCATTTTGTATGAGGCAGACCCAGGTTTTTCCGACATTCAGAGTAATTTCATTTCCGGATGCGTCGTAATATTTTGCAGGCTCATAAAAGCTCGGTCTTGACCAGGTAATATCGATAGCTTTTCCGTCTGTAATGTATTTTCCCTTTCCGCCGGAGGTCGTGTCAAAATGCAGATATTCCGTATGCTGGTAGGCATCGTAATTTTCATATTCCAGAATGATATTTTTAACAGTGATTGCCTCGCCGTTTTCGACATCGATCTGTTCGGTTCCGTAATTGTAGCGGGTGTAAAGGCCTGTTCCGCTGTCATAGACAAAATAAGGCTTGTTATACGGATAACCGGTCGCTACATAGGATGCCTCCGCACCATCGGAATGCGTGTCCTCATTTCCGACCCACTGGAACTTATACATCGGTGTAAAACCGTCTTTGTATTCCAGGGAGTAGCCGCGGATTGAAATGGCCTTCAGGATACCGGAGGTATTGATATAAGCTGTATGGTATCCTGAATGATAAGTATAATCCCTGAAGAAGCAGTCATATGTTGAGGACAGAAGTCCGCTGATGTTATCCACGTCATCGGATTCCAGATACGGGAGCGCATAAGCTGCCCTTCCGTAATGCTCATAGATGCAGTCAAGCCCCGAGACGAGGGAAATGAAGTAATCCCGGCAGCTCCTTAACGGTCCGATCCTCGTAATATTGTCATAGTTTTCCAAAACGGCGCAAATTCTCGAATAATTTGCCTCCACAGGCGCTTCATAAAAGATCCCTGCCTGTGAAATGCCGCTCTGGGGCACTCCGGCCTGGCTATTGTCAATCATAAAAGCGACCGGACGGCGGCGTCCGATTTCCGGAGTTACGTATTCTCCCGTCAGATAGCTTTTGACCATTCCGTCGGGGATCTGTTCCGTTGGCGCCGGTGTGATGACCTGTGGCGCAATCGGTTCTTCCGTCGGTGTCGGAGTCGGCGTCGGAGTTTCCTTTGGTACGGCTGTCGGTTCTTTGGTTGGTGTTACAGTAGCGGCCGGAACCGACGAATCGTCCGTAAACGGGCTTCGCAGAGAGCATCCTGTAAGTATGATAGCAGCCGCAGCCGCTGCGGTAAGAATATATTTCATTTTTTTCATTTTTAAAATACCTTTCCCTTTTCCTTCCTTTTATTCGCAATCCCCCTCATATTGGATTTTTACTTCTCTTCCGCGTTTCTGGTGATTCCGAGCGAAGAAAGCACCTTCTCCTGTTTTTCTTCCATGATTTTTTCTTCCTCTTTCTCCATATGGTCGTAGCCCAGAAGATGCAGAGTACTGTGGGCAATCAGAAAAGCAAATTCTCTTCTGCAGGAATGCCCGTATTCTTCGGCCTGTGCTTTTACCTTCGGCACGGAGATGACGATATCCCCTAAGAGCAGTTCATCGGTGCCGGGATCAAAATTATCGGCATGATTTTCCGCAAGTTCACTGAAGTCCGCCGGCTTTTTGTACTGGAACATGGGAAATGAAAGGACATCCGTAGCTTTGTCGATCCGGCGTGTTTCCATATTCAGTTCGCGCATTCTTGCGCTGTCAAGAAGCAGGATATCCGCTTCCCCTTCATAGGGGCAGTTCTCGCTTTCAAGGACAGCACGTATGACATCTTCGGCAGTCTTTTGATAGTCAAAAGCGAAGATGTCTTTAAAATCATTTTGTTCATACTCATTTTCTATTGTAATTGTCATTTTCTGCTCCGCATATACCGAAAACTCTGTGCATGTTCTGCAGGCTTCCTGGCTTCATAGACTTCATAGGCCTGAACAATTTTCTGGACAAGCGGATGTCTTACGACATCCTTTGAGGTCAGTTCGGAGAAGCCGATTTCATCGATTTTATGAAGAACACTTACCGCTACATCAAGACCGCTTGCTGCTCCTTTCGGAAGATCTTTTTGTGTACGGTCGCCTGTTACGACGACTTTTGTCCCAAAGCCTATTCTCGTAAGGAACATCTTCATCTGCGCCGGCGTTGTATTCTGGGCTTCATCCAGAATAATAAAGGCATTGTCCAGGGTGCGTCCGCGCATATAAGCCAGAGGTGCAACTTCGATCAGTCCCTTTTCAGAATTTTTCAGGAAGGTTTCGGCTCCCATGATTTCATAAAGGGCATCGTAAAGGGGACGCAGATAAGGGTCTATTTTACTCTGCAGATCCCCGGGAAGAAATCCGAGCTTCTCCCCTGCCTCAATAGCCGGACGCGTCAGGATGATGCGTGCAACCTCATCCTGGCGGAAAGCCTTGATTGCCATGGCCATGGCAAGATAGGTTTTGCCCGTTCCTGCCGGCCCGATCCCGAAAGTAATCATCTTTGAACGAATGGAATCGACGTAGTTTTTCTGTCCGACGGTCTTGGGTTTGATCGGGCGTCCTGCGATTGTATTGATGATTAAATCCCTGTCTATGACAGAGAGCTCCTGCTCTTTATCTTCAGCCAAAAGCGCGAGAGCATAGGATACATTCTGGGAAGTAATCGGATTCCCTCTTTCTGAAAGGAGAAGCAGCTGCTCCAGGAGTTTCTTAGCCTTTACCGCTTCGGACTGGCTGCCCGTGATTTTTACGGAACCGTCTCTTGCGATAATGCTGACGTTCAGAGTGCGTTCAATCAGCTTTATGTGTTCATCAAACTCTCCGAAAATGTTTTTTTCATGTACTGCCGGTAAATCAATTGCCGTTTCAATAAGGCTTCCCATACCATATTTCCTTTCCAGACGCCAGTATTCTTATTTTACCATTTTTTTGCAAGAAATGAAGCCCTATTTATTCTGCGGCCGTTTTTTGATGCTTTTCATAAAACTCCGGAAAAATCCAGGCGGTTTTTAATGCTTTTATAAAAAAAGCATATCAGCTGCGCCGGCCGATATGCCTTTTAGGATTTATGCGTTTTTATGTTTTAAGTAATTATCGATGCCCCTTGCACCTGCTCTTCCGGCGCCCATCGCCAGAATAACCGTAGCAGCTCCGGTAACGGCATCGCCGCCGGCATAAACAGCTTCTTTGGTCGTGCGGCCTTCTTCCTCGGTTGCCACCAGGCATCTTCTCTTATTTGTCTCAAGGCCAGGCGTTGTTGAGGAAATGAGCGGATTCGGAGAGGTTCCGAGCGACATGATCACCGCGTCGCAGCTCATTTCGAATTCCGATCCCTTAATCGGTATCGGCCTTCTTCGTCCGGAAGCATCAGGCTCACCGAGTTCCATACGGATGCACTTTATTCCACAGACATGCTGATCGTCATCCGCCAGGATTTCTGTCGGATTTGTCAGCAGATGGAATACGATGCCTTCCTCTTTTGCGTGATGTACCTCTTCTTTTCTTGCAGGCAGTTCTTCTTCCGAACGGCGGTAAACGAGATGTACATCCGCCCCAAGCCTCAAAGCGGTCCTGGCTGCATCCATTGCGACGTTTCCGCCGCCGACGACGACAACCTTTCTGCCTTTGTAAATGGGCGTGTCGTAATCCTCACGGAAGGCCTTCATCAGATTGTTGCGCGTCAGGTATTCATTTGCCGAAAAAACGCCGTTGGCATTTTCTCCGGGGATTCCCATAAACATGGGAAGGCCTGCTCCGGAGGCGATAAAGGCAGCTTCAAAGCCTTCTTCATCAAGCAGTTCGTCTAAGAGAACCGTTTTCCCGACGATCGTATCCGTCAGGATCTTTACGCCCAGCCCCTCGACGTTCCCGACTTCTGCCGCGACAACTTTATCTTTTGGAAGACGGAATTCAGGAATGCCGTAGGAAAGGACTCCTCCGGCTTTGTGAAGGGCTTCGAAAATGGTCACGTCGTAGCCTTCCTTTGCCAAATCTCCGGCACAGGCAAGGCCGGCCGGTCCCGAGCCGATTACGGCAACCTTATGGCCGTTCTTCTCTTTGCAGCCTTCAGGTTTGATTCCGTGCTCTCTGGCCCAGTCTGCAACAAAGCGCTCCAGTTTCCCGATGGAAACAGCTTCTCCTTTTATGCCGCGGATGCATCT
>DCDB01000288.1 GCA_002316215.1 Lachnospiraceae bacterium UBA1066
AAATATTGCCATAGAATATCTGTAGCGGTATCCGGAGCAATGCGAAAAGATGAAAGGAATGTCAACGGGGCAGTCGGCCGCATAAAAGCGGGGGACGGCCCCGTTTTTTGCTGATGGGTTCATTTTTCATGAAGATGCCTTTACTTTAAAAAAACGATATGTTAAACTATTTTGTAATTATGGATAAGTATGCTGTTTCGACAGTCGAAATTTTTTTCGAAGCCGAAAGGCGCAAGAGGTGAAATGAGTTGGATAAAGCCGAGTATAAAATAAAACTGGATCAAATCAATAAGCTGGCCGAGGCGGGAGATTTTAAAGGAGCGGCCGGCGTCATGGATTCCATTGACTGGAAACATGTGAAAAGCGTCCGTACGCTTTGCATGGTCGGGGAAATCTATGAGGCGAACAAACGCTATGAGGACAGCAAACAGATTTTGAAGTATGCTTATAAACGGTCCTCTGTCAGCAAGACAGTTCTATACCGACTCACCGAAATTGATATCCGGACCGGCGATTACGATGAAGCGAAGAAGTATTTTGATGAATTTGAAGAAATTTCCCCGAACGACACCTCACGCTATATCTTAAAATACAAACTGCTCCGCGCCGAGGGCGCTCCGCTTGATCAGCAGATTGCGGTCCTTAAGGAATATAAGGAACATGAATATACAGAGCGTTGGGCTTATGAGCTGGCAAAGCTTTATAAGAAAAAAGGGCAGAAGGAAAAGTGTATAGAAGAATGCGATGATATGATTCTCTGGTTTTCGGAAGGTAAGTATGTTACGAAAGCCATGGAACTTAAGATGCAGATGAAGCCTCTGAGCGAGAGCCAGCAGATAAAATACGACAACCGCTTCATTGCAGCAAAGAGAGCGGCGGCCACGGCGATTCCGTCCGATGATCTGAATGGGTTCGATAAGGTTGAAAAAGAAGTAACGAAAGAAGACCGGGACGAGGATCATGAAGAAAATGCAGCCCGCCCGAAGGTAAGCGCCGCGGAAGCCATCAGTAAAATGAATGCCGCCGCAGGCGCAACCGTCACAGAAGCGACAAGTGAGTCAAAACCGCCCAATGTTACGCCGGATCTGCGGCCTTCATTTATAAATGACAGTACGGAAAATATCCAGAAACAGCTGGCCGATAGCATAAAGGCTGTATTTGCAGGCATCCGTCCATCGGAGACTGCAGAGGATGAAAGTGAAACTGCAGGGATCCGGGCAAAGACTGAAGAAGCCGGGAGCCCGGTGATGGCAAGCCAGGATTTCTCTCCGGCTAAGGTCAAAGAGCTGGAGCCGGAATCCATAAGCCCGTCAGCAATTGCAAAAGAGAAAGTGAAAAAGGCGCCGTCTCCGGCAGTGGTAAAGACATATAAAACCGCAGTTCCGGCGGCAGATAAAAAGACGGAAGAGCCCTGGGGGCAGATGAGCCTTGACGAGTTCATGAGAACGGAGCCTGAAGAAGCACAGGAAGCGGAAAAGGCCGGAACGGAACCGGAGGAAGAGCAGGAGACTAAGGCTGCAGTAAAGCCGGAAGCCGCCGTACCGGTTAAGTCGGATATCATTGATCTTGATGCGCTGTTTGCGGAAACGGGCAATGCATTTGCAAATGAAGTAGCTTCGGGCAACTTTAAGATGGCGGATGCGCTTGAAGAAGCTTCCGCGGAAGAAGCGCCGGAAGCTGAAGCTGCCGCAGCGGAAACGTCTTCGGACGAAGCGCCGGCGGAAGAGGAAAGCGCAGCCGGGACGGAAGAAGCGCCGGAAGCCGAAGCTGCCGCAGCGGAAACGTCTTCGGACGAAGTACCGGCGGAAGAAGAAAGCGCAGCCGGGACGGAAGAAGCGCCGGAAGCCGAAGCTGCCGCAGAGGAAACGTCTTCGGACGAAATACCGGCGGAAGAGGAAAGCGCAGCCGGGACGGAAGAAGCGCCGGAAGCCGAAGCTGCCGCAGCGGAAACGCCTTCGGACGAAGTACCGGCGGAAGAGGAAAGCGCAGCCGGGACGGAAGAAGCGCCGGAAAAGGCTCCTGCGGAAGATCTTCTGGGCAAGGAGACCGATGAATCTCTCGGCCTCACGCGGGAATTTAATTTTCATGAAGAACTTCGGAAGGCTATGCGCCGCGGCGCCGGTATTATAGAAGCGGCAAAAAATGTCAGCCTGAAAGCGGAGGCGGAACCGGTGAAGCAGGTGATTTCAGGCACAAGCGCCCAGGAAAACGACAGTACGATTTTGAGTCCGGAAGAAGCAGCAAAGAAAGCAGTCCTGACGGCGAACGGAATGGATTACATCCCGGAAGAAAATAAAGAGAGAATTTTTGACGATGCAGACGAAAGTGATGTAAGCGGCTTCCAAGGCGATACAGATGCAGCCGGAAATGATACAGAAGCGGTTCAAAGCGATGCAGAGGTGCTCCGCGGCGATACAAAGGAACTTCCCAGGGAACTCCGGGAGGAACTGATTGCAGGAGTGGAGGATGAGAAAGAAACTTCCGCTACAATCGAGCAGCTCACGGATATATCATCTGTTTCGGAAAATGAAATCGAAAACAGCCGGTCAATCATTGACCACATTATGGAAAAACCGGAGACGGTAAAGAAGATGCCACTTGTATCGAGAAGGTTAGATGAAACAGAGGAGAAATTGTTTTCATACTTCTCTCCGATTCCGGGAATAGCCGAGCAGATTACGAAAACGATTGCAGATGTCCACAATAATGCAGGAGATAAGACATCAAAGTCCGGAAATATTCTTCTTTTAGGGCGTCAGGGTTCCGGAAAGACGCGTCTGGCGGATGGTTTGATTCTTGCCATTTGCAGGGATCTCGGAATTCAGGCGGCTAAGACAGCAAAGATCGTTGCAGAAGATTTCAACGCCAAAGATCCTGCAACCGTTGTCAAGAAGATGTCGGGCGGTTTCCTCGTTATTGAAGGGGCAGGAACTCTTTCCGATGAATCCGTCGAGAAACTGTCGCAGGCCATGGAATTCCGCACGGATGACCTGGTAGTCATCCTGGAAGACGAAAAGGGCGATCTCAGGAATATGCTTCAGGCACATCCTGATTTTTCGAATAAGTTTACCTCTTCTGTCACGATTCCTGTATTTACAAATGACGAACTGGTGACATTTGCCAAGACCTACGCTAAAGAGCAGGGTTACAAAATGGATGAAATGGGAACGCTCGCGCTTTATACGATGATTGGCGAGAACCAGAAGGATGCGGAGCCGGTTACGGTAGGAAAAGTCAAGGAAATGATGGATAAGGCAATCGGAAAAGAAAAGAGCCGTAAGTTCGGAAGAAAATTTTCAAAGAATGCAGTTGGTCCTGACGGACGTATCCTGCTTCGGGAAAAAGATTTTAACTTCTGATAAATGAAATAATGTAAGAACTAAAAAAGGGCGGACAGAAAAGCAGATAGAGTCATCTTTCTTGCGCTGGCCGCCTTCTTTATTGCCGGTTCTCCGGCTGTTTACCAGTAAAGAGGCACTTTATCTGTCTGCTTCCCAATTCCGCTTATTACTTTGCTGATAAAGCAAGTTTACCTGTAAAGAGGCAGCTGATCGGCCTGCTTTCATGCATGCACAATAAAAAGGAGGATTTATGACGGAACCGTATCTTGGAAATCCGGCGCGCTGCGCCGCAGTCCTTTATAAATATGATTTTGTTTTCCGCAAAAAATTCGGCCAGAATTTCCTTATAGATGAAAAAGTCCTGACGGATACCGTAAAAGCCGCGGAAATCACAAAGGATGATTTCGTTTTGGAAATAGGCCCGGGCATCGGAACTCTGACACAGTACCTGGCATATTCCGCCCGAAAGGTCTGCGCCGTGGAAATTGACCGGACGCTGCTGCCGATTCTGGATGATACGCTGAAGGATTTCGACAACGTTACCGTACTTAACGAGGATATCCTGAAAACAGACATTAAAGCCCTTGCAGAGCAGGAAAATGAGGGGAGGCCGATTAAGGTGGCCGCCAATCTGCCTTATTATATAACGACGCCGATTATTATGGGACTTTTTGAAAGCGGAGCTCCGCTTGACAGTATTACTGTTATGGTTCAAAAAGAGGTTGCCGAACGCATGATGACAGGCCCGGGATCGAAAGCCTACGGCGCCCTTTCTCTGGCGGTACAGTATTATTCAAAACCGCGGCTGGCATTTAATGTTTCGCCGGCATCTTTCGTCCCTCAGCCGAAAGTGGCAAGTGCCGTCGTCTGCATGACGCGTCATTTAAAGCCGCCGGTTACCGTAACCGATGAAAAATTCTTCTTCAAGGTCATCCGCGCATCCTTCAATGAAAGACGGAAGACGCTTTTAAACGGTCTGGCGGATTTTTCGGAATTTCATTTTACAAAACCGGAAATCGCAGAAGCCATCAGCCGCTGCGGTTTTCCGCCTGCCGTCCGGGGCGAGGCGCTCTCACTTTCTGATTTCGCGGCACTTGCGGAAACTTTATACAGCCTTTATATGGTTTCATCCTGATCCGGGCCTCCTTCAGGCATTCTTTTGGATGCCGCAGGCCTTTGCTTCCGCGGATTTTCCTTTTGATTCTGAAAGAAGTTTTCCGCAGGCCGGATCATTTTCTCCTTCCGGGGAGTTTAGCGAACTTTAAGAAACGCCGGCAATGATTTGAGGTATAATATGATGCGAGCGTCAAAAGTCCAAAAGTTGCCTGCCAGCAGGAAAAACTTTTGGACATCCGCATTATAAAAGGACATATGAAACTGATGATACATGCTGCCCGGCAGGAAAACCGGATTATATTTCTGCGCCATGCAGCTGAGGATATTTTTGAAAGGGGATTTAAATGAATAAAAGAATAACAGCTCTGCTGCTGTCGGCCGCTGCCGTGCTTTCTATGGCCTTTACGCCCGCGGCTGTAATGGCGGATGCCTCAAAGGCAACGGACGCTTCTGCGGCTTCTTCAGAGGCTTCAGAGACATCTTCTTCCGCCACGGCGCCTTTTATTTCTCTGGGGGCTGATCTTTCGGATGCGCAGAAGGCGACCGTGTTGGAGCTCCTGGGACTTACAAAGACAGATCTTGATAAGGATACGGTTGTCACTGTAACGAATGAAGAGGAACACAAATATCTCGATTCTTATTTAAGCTCTGATGTTATCGGCACGAAAGCGCTTTCTTCATGCAAAGTGGTTTCTGAAAAAAGCGGACACGGGATAACTGTGGAAACGCATAATATCAGTTATGTTACTGCAGGTATGTATGAAAATGCCCTGGCGACCGCCGGAATGAAGGATGCTTCCGTTACCGTTGCCGCTCCGACAAACATATCCGGAACGGCAGCTCTGGTCGGCGCTATGGAAGCTTATTCGAAAATGAACGGCGATGTGATTCAGCCGCAGCTTATGGACGGGGCTACGGACGAACTGGTGACGACGAGCCAGGTGGCGGAAGATACCGGAGATTCCGATAAAACGGAACAGCTGATTGCTGCGGTCAAGCAGGTCGTTGCCGAAAAAGGCTATACCTCAGACAGCGATATTGACAGTACGATCAACGATGTTGCCGGTCAGCTGAATATCAGTCTGTCGGACGAAGACCGCCAGCTGATCCGCGAACTGATGCAGAAACTTTCTTCCCTCGACCTGAATGCGACGACGCTGACGGAACAGGCCCAGAACATATATAATGAAATCAAAAACGGAAATATTGATCTTAGCAAATACGGGATTTCATCATCTGAAGCCAACAGCTTCCTGACACAGTTCCAATCTCTCTTCGACAGCATCATTGCCTGGTTCCAGAAGAACTTCGGCGGCTGAAAAGGCTGATAAGAATGCGCGTATAGCGCGTCGCTGCAGGCAGAACAGGAAAGTATAAGTACCTTGCCAAAATGACGGAAAAAGCAGCGGAAATATTGTGATAATGCACAAAAATTAAATTAATTACCCAGATTCATTGTTAAAATATACAATAATTTACAAAACGGACATAATTTGTTCATAATTATCTGGTATGCTCTTTACATGTTAAAAGTGGTGAAAGCCATGTGAGTTGAAACCTCACAACAATTTTTCATAATAATTGCCCCGGTGGGAAACCACCGGGGCACTCCTCGTTATACAGGAAGAAAAGATACTAATTAATAGTTTGTAGCCCTTCTCTCAAAGTAAGCCTGCGGATGTGCGCATACCGGGCAGACAGCCGGCGCATTCTTTCCGATAATGATGGCGCCGCAGTTCCTGCATTTCCAGACCGTGTTTTCATCATCGCCCGCAAAGGTCTTTCCGGCCTTCAGCGTGTCCAATACCTGTTTGTAGCGCTCTTCGTGGCGGGCTTCAACACCTGCGACAAGCCTGAACTTTGCGGCAAGTTCCTTAAAGCCTTCCGCGTCGGCTTCATCAGCCATGCGCTTATACATATCGGTCCATTCGTAATTCTCGCCTGCTGCCGCATCTTCAAGGTTAGCGTCGACTTCGCCGATGCCGTGGAACTCCTTGAACCACATTTTGGCATGTTCCTTTTCCTGATCAGCGGTCTCAAGGAAAATTGCGGCAATCTGCTCGTATCCGGCTTTTTTTGCCTGGGAAGCATAGAAGGTATACTTATTGCGAGCCTGGGATTCGCCGGCAAAAGCATCCTTTAAATTTTGTTCTGTTTTTGTTCCTGCATATTTGTTTGCCATTTTTTCTCCTCCTGAAATTTTAGGTTAAGGCTTTTCTGGCTGAAAAGGCCAGCCCCCTTAAGAGCTGGCCATACTCATGGCTTTAAATTTACTTGAAATAACGGTTAAGAAGACCCTGGAATGCTTTGCCATGGCGTGCTTCATCACGCGCCATCTCATGAACAGTGTCATGGATTGCGTCAAGATTCTGCTCTTTAGCCATCTTTGCAAGATCAACTTTGCCCTTTGTAGCGCCGTTCTCAGCTTCTACACGCATCTCAAGATTTTTCTTGGTGCTGTCTGTTACGACTTCGCCGAGAAGTTCTGCGAAGCGGGAAGCATGATCTGCTTCTTCATAAGCTGCCTGTTTGTAATACATGCCGACTTCCGGATATCCTTCACGGAAAGCGACGCGGCTCATTGCAAGATACATACCGACTTCGGAGCATTCCCCGTTAAAGTTTGCACGGAGGCCTTCTTTAATTTCATCGGATACGTCAGAAGCGACACCTACAACATGTTCTGCTGCCCACGTCATTTCCTCATCCTGCTTAACGAACTTTTCTGCCGGAGCCTTGCAGATCGGGCACTGTGCCGGAGCTGCATCTCCTTCATAAACATAACCGCATACGCTGCATACCCATTTTGCCATAGTAAAATCTCCTTTTCATATTTGTGTTTTTGGGCTTCGCCCTGTTTGTTTCCTGAGACTAATTTAACACAAGGGTAAATAAAAAGCAAGTATTAAATGAGATTAAATCTCAATAAATTTCTTTTAAATGTTTTCATTTTCCGTGATTTAGTGAAAATTCACTCAGAGGGTGTTACAATAGAAATAAATGTAAAAGCGTGAAATGTTATAAAAATTAAGTACGGCCAGAATGTAACATTCAAGTGCAGAATATAAAGAAAAAATGATACCGGAGGATAGGAAATGAAAAGATTAGTTACCAGGAGCGATTTTGACGGTCTTGCCTGCGCGATGATGCTGAAAGAACTGAACATGATCGGGGAAGTTAAATTTGTTCATCCCAAGGATGTCCAGGACGGAAAAATTGAACTGACAAAGGATGATATTACGACGAATCTTCCGTTCGATCCGCGTGTCGGTCTTGCCTTTGACCATCATTTAAGTGAGACGGAGCGTGTCGAGACGGAAAAATACGATTACCTGATTATTGACCAGAAGGCGAGATCAGCTGCCCGCGTCGTTTATAATTATTACGGCGGAAGCAAGACGTTTAAAACGGTTTCACCGGAACTTATGGCGGCCGTTGATAAGGGGGACAGCGCCGACTTTACCCTGGATGAAATCCTGCATCCCGAAGGCTGGGTGCTGCTTCATTTTATCATGGATGCGCGTACCGGGCTCGGACGCTTCCATAACTTCCGGATTTCCAATTACGAGCTCATGATGACGCTGATTGATTACTGCAGATTCCATACAATTGATGAAATCATGCAGCTTGAGGATGTGCAGGAGAGGGTAACGCTGTATTTTGAGCAGCAGCAGCTGTTCCGTGAACAGCTGGAACGTGTCCACAAGATCATTGGAAATGTTGTGATTATGGATTTAAGGAATGAAGATGTCATCTATACAGGCAATCGTTTCCTTATTTATGCTCTGTATCCGGAAGCGGAGATTTCCGTGCATGTTGTCTGGGGATTTAAGAAGCAGAACACGGCGGTCATGATCGGGAAATCCATTATCAATAAAAAATCCGAAGTCAATATCGGGGATATCTGCCTGAAATACGGCGGAGGCGGACACAAGAATGCGGGAACCTGCCAGCTTGAAAATGAACGCGTCGATGCGGAGCTGCCGAATATTATTGCCATGCTGAACGGAGTGAGTGCCGACTGAGAACCGGCATTCATCAATATAAAAAATTGTCAGAGGTTTCGGTATTCAAGAAGTCTTCTGGAAATAACCGGATTATCTGCGGCGATTGTACTGCGGGTATTAATCAGATGCGGAAGCGTATCCTCTGCGATTGATTTCCGATATTCTGCAGGAGACATGTTTGTCAGTTCCCTGAAGCGGCGGCTGAAATTCTTGAGATCCGGAAAACCGTTTCCTATGGCAATTTCTGTCAGCGTCTTGTTTGTGTTTTCCATATCGTAAACGGCATTTTGAAAGCGAATGCGCGTAAGATAATCGTACAGGCTGATGCCTACGGTTTTATGGAAAAGGGTTGACAGATAGGTGCGGTTATATTGGATGAGACCAGCCAGCCCGGAGAGGGTTATTTTTTCGGAATATTGTTTTTCCATATAGTCACAGACCCTGCGAATAGCATTTCTTCTTTCCGGATCTTCGATATTGGATGGGAAAATACTATACGGAAGCTGTTCTATCATCAAGGCAGTCAGAAGCTCGTGCGCGGCGCGGGCTTTTATTTTGTCAGTCTTTTCATTTCCGCACAGGGATGCGATAAGCCGTGAGGCATATTGACGGAATTCTTTCCACAGGGGTTTACCGCGGCTTTCCTTGTCGGTTACGGAAAAAAAGCAGATCTGCGTGCCAAGGTCCAGGAAGGCATCAAAGGTGTTTTTACTCAGATGGACAACTAGTGCACAGGTGTCCTGGGAAAGACTCAGGGATGCA
This sequence comes from Lachnospiraceae bacterium UBA1066, assembly GCA_002316215.1. Lineage (GTDB taxonomy): Bacteria > Bacillota > Clostridia > Lachnospirales > Lachnospiraceae > Chordicoccus. The sequence continues at coordinate 9,227 of DCDB01000288.1, forward strand.
TGCCCGATCCCCGGCCCGATCAGGATCACATCATCCGGATATAAAATGAAATGCTCATTTCCACGTGTATATTCCGCTCTTCCATAAAGGATAATGGAGATTTCGTGATAATCTTCATGCCAGTGATAGCGGTAGTTGCGGATTGTATTGACGTAGCATTCCACAGAGAGATTTACTTTTGGCCAGTTCATACGATATATATTTTCCATAGAACTATTTTATCATTTTTTATAAGCGCAATCCAAACATTTTCCCTGTCTGAAATCCCAAAATAAAGCATTTTTCAAGTTTTTTACTCTTCCTCTGCTGTTTAATCATAAAAATGTTTTGCACGACAGGAAAATTCTGTTTTGCTATGTTTATTTTAGTAAAAAGGATACCGGCCGGTTTCCGGAAAAACGGATGTACGCAGCAGTTTTAACTGAATTTTTAAAAGACTGAAAAAATGGATGGACAGGTTTTACAAACAGGGGGAAAAGAAAATGGATTATCATTTGATTTTATGTCTGATTATTTTCACGGCAACAATTATCAGCTATATCCTGAATAAAGTCCCGATGTGGGTGACTTCATTAGTTTCCATGCTTCTTCTGGTACTGACAGGCTGCCTTAAAGGCGAGACGGCCCTGAGCGGTTTTTCGAATCCAAATACGATACTTATGGCCTCGATGTTCATGGTTGCAGCGGGGCTCCGTAAGACGTCTTTTGTGCATTATCTGTGTGAACGGATCATGAAGCTTACGAAAGGATCCTTTAAACTGGCACTTTTCGGTTATATTGTCATCACGATGATCCTTGCCAATTTCATTTCAAGCCCGATGGTTGTATTTGCTATTGTATCTCCGCTCGTCGCGGCGCTGTGCGACGAGAACAATGTCAGCAAGTCCAAGGTTATGTTCCCAATCTGTGTGGTTGCGATTGCCTGTACGATGATTCTTCCGACCGATGCGGCGATCACGCAGGCCGGGCAGAACAATGCGTTTTTGCAGACCTATGAATATACGGCTTTCCAGATGAATCCTATGGATTTTCTGATCGCAAAATGGCCGCTGTTTATTATCATGCCGATCTGGGCACTTTTCCTTGCACCGAAGTTCATGCCTGATACTGCAGATACAGCAGCGGTTCAGAAAAATGAAAACAGGGCTCAGACGAAACCGCTGTCTTCATTTTCCGATAAAGTCGGCATTGCGATCTTTTTCCTGACGATTATCTGTCTGCTTTTTTCCGCACAGCTTCATGTGGATGGATGGGTGATTGCTGCTGTCGGGGGTATCCTGATGGTTCTCTGCCACACACTGACTCCGAAGGAAGCAATCCAGGCTATGCCTCTTGATATGACGCTTCTCTTTATCGGTGCACTGGCGCTCGGTTCTTCCCTGTCGGAAACCGGTGCGGGAGATATGATCGGACAGTGGCTTTCCAACGCTGTCGGAGGAACCCAGAACAGCTATATTCTTGGCGCGATGTTCTTTATCATTCCGTTTATTGTTACGCAGTTTATGCTGAACCGCGCTGTTATCCAGATCTTTACACCGATCTGCATACTGACATGCAAAGCGCTGGGAGCAAATCCGGTAGGTCCGATGCTTCTGGTAGTGGCCGGCTGCCTGACCGCTTTTCTTACACCGATGGCCACACCGGCCATCCCAATGACGATGGCAGAAGGAAATTATAACCTGAAGGATCTTCTGAAAGGCGGATGGATGATTACGCTGATCCTTATGGTTTTTTATGTATTCTATGTCATGACGATTTATCCGGCGTTCGCGTGAGGGTAAGCACGCCATCGTTTTATGGCCGTTTGATCGGTATTTAACGCAGAGATAAGAATGGCATGATATCGTGACTGTCTGCCTGGCTTGCGGAAAAGGACAGGAAAAAGATAAAAATAACCGGATAACGTTATACATGATGATTGGCGGGTATTAAACTGAGGGAGCAAAATGAACAGACAGGAATTTATTGAAAAGAACCAAAAATGCAGTCGCGGAGAACTTCTGGAAATTGCTTCGAATCTAAGGAAGAAGGCGGAAAGCCGGATCCCGAAGGAGACAGAGGCGCAGTTTCGATCTTTGGATAAAGAGACGGCCGTGGAAGAGAAGTTCGTTACGACAGTTTTTGGGAATACACATGTTTTTCTCGTAAAGAGCAGTGTATCCGGAAAGGATCTGCGGCCGACCGTACTCAATGTCCACGGCGGCGGGTGGAGCCTTCCGCATGGAGAACGGGATATTTATTTTTCAAGAAGGCTGGCAGCGCATCTTAACTGCCTGGTTGCGGACGTGGATTACGTCCTTGCTCCGGAGTATCCTTATCCGGCGGCGCTGGAAGAAATCGAGGCTCTTCTGGATGTTCTACCCGGAGAACTTCCGAAATGGGGCGGAGATCCGGATAAAGTTATTTTTTGCGGACAGAGCTCCGGGGGGAATCTTCTGGGCGGTGT
>DCDB01000003.1 GCA_002316215.1 Lachnospiraceae bacterium UBA1066
TGTGAACTGCCTGCGGCGGAAACCTGACACATCTCAGTGCAAAATCATATGCTTTCCTATTCGTATCGGTAAGTTATAAGCAAAGCCATCCTTCTGCTTTGCCCGGAAAACAGCCGCAGGCAGTTCACAGCAATATTTTCTGAATATGTTTTCGCGCGAAGCGCTGAAGAAAATATGCTGTGAACTGTCTGCGGCGGAAACTTATTCACTAAGGCAGTATTCCGGCGTACGGTTCGGATCGAAGAAGGAAGCCACGTCCTTGATGCCGAGAAGCGAATAGTCATTGGCATACGTCGCATGGGACTGGGCACTGTCCGTCATGGCATTGTACATTGTAACCCCGTCAAGTGCTATGCGTCCGTCACGCACGTAATTGTCCCCGTACTGCGTCCAGCCGAAAGTCGTCCCATCCACATTAGCATAGATATGGAAACCCTGGCTCAGGAAATAGGCGTACTTCGGATTATCCGCCGTATATTGCTCAGGCCCTGCAATATCACCGCCGAAAGCAAAAATAATCTTGTCTGTAGCTCCGACGCAGATCTTAACCGTAGCGTTCCAGCGCTCATTATCCTTCTGAAGATCTTCTGCAGAATGCTGCGATGCATTCCAGTGTCCGTAAGTATGGCTGGCAAATGTCCAGCCGTCCGCCTTCAGGGCATCCGCAATTTTTGTCGCCTCCGCCACATCCGTATCATAGTTGTATTCCGGATGTTCTTTGAGCCATGTCTTCTGCGCTGTATTAAGATCCGCTCCGTCGACGCCTTCCTTGTAGTAATCGTTGGTACGGTAGCCGAAAATCCCGTTGTAGCCCGTCAGCGCGATAGTCGGACGCGCTCCGCGATAACAGAAATCCGGATGCTCGCTGATAAATGTATCAATTCTCGGAACCATGTCGTAGTCCCCGATCTGGACGTTGCCGCTCGGATCGGTATACTGGCACTTTACTTTCCCGTCGCTGTCAATAACAAGCTTATCAGCATAGCCCTGAGCGCCGTTTTCACCATAAGAATGATAATAGCTCAGGTCATCTTCTGACATGATCAGCGGTTTTTTATCCGACGGAAGATAAAGCGAGGTATTCTTCGTGTAAGTGACCGTTCCGTCGGCATTCGTCGTCTTCGTAACCAAATCGTCCAGACTTATGAGGACATAACCGGCCTGATACATGTCGTTAACCATCGTATCGAATTCACCCACCGTTGTCATTGCCGCATTATTGGCTTTCACCCTTCCTTCCGGGCAGGTGGAAGAGACGATGAGCCCACGGCTGTCATTAATCAGGGAATGGAAAAAAACATGCGGCGTCGTACCGACATCGACGGCCTTGCAGGCTGATTTCTGAGCTGTCAGCTTGGAAATTTCCTCTGTCAGATCCGCATCCTGGTCATAACCGGAAAAGCCCTGGATCGTAGCAATTCCTTTATCATAATCGTACATCTTTCCGGACAGTTCCGCGGAAGCCAGAACTTCTTCCTTGGTCTTCGGCGTGGTCGTTACGGACGTCGTATCAACGGAAAGCTCAGACACAGATGCCGTCGAAACGGTTGACGCGTCCGCTGCCGTCGAGCCGCCCGCAGCTTCAGATGCGGTCCCCGTTGATGACGTCGAAACTGAAGCAGTAGACGGCTTCTTTCCGGTATCCAGCATTTTACGGGCATAAACGACAACCACCGCTAAAATAACCAGTAAAAGAACAAAAACCACGGTACGCATGATCAAAGCTCTTCTCCTCTGCCTTCTGCGTTTGGCAGCTTTTTTCTCACGCATCTTTCTGCGCTGTTCTGTCTCATCGTCATACTGTGACATAATACCTCCTATACCCTTTCATACTCTGCTTTCCCGAAAAGAATCCTGAACTTTCAATTTTGAAACGGCTTCCGTTACATCAGGAAACGTATTCATAAGACTCTGCGCGCGCCGAATCCGCGATCCCGATATCGTCGCAGCCAAGGAACTTCATGACTGCTTCAGCAAACGAATCGCCGAAGTGCGACATCCAGAGATGATATCCCGTAAAACCGTAGCAGGCGGAATAAACATAATTGCCGCCGAATATCTGCTTTGCAAAGCCGTCCCTGACATTTGCAATAAAGAAATGATATCCCTGTTCTTCATAATAGGCAAACTTTTCATTTGACAGGAGATACTCTCCCTGTTTATCGGAAATGTCGCTGTCATGCCCGAAAACCACAGTATCAACGGTACCGGTAATCGGTTCTACCGTATTCTTCCACTCCTCGTTATCATCCTTCAGGTCTTTCAGGCTGGTCGATGAGACAATACGGTTTCCCCACGTCTTATTTGCAAATACATAACCTTCGTCAAGAAGCGCTGCCGCTGTATCTTTTGCGTTCTGGACTTCCTGATCATAATTAAATTCAGGATTATTTTTCAGCCATGTTTTCTGGAGATCGGTCAGCCCGCTTCCCGTCTTATAAGCTGTATCCGTACGGTAGCCAAGTACGCCATTGTAGCCCGTCAGGGCAAGTGTCATGCGTGCGCCGTTATATGAAAAATCCGGATGGGTTGAAATAAAACTTTCAAGTATCGGAACGGCATCGTAATCCCCGACCTTGACGTCGCCATTGGCGTTCTTATACTCGGCTTTAACCGTCCCGTCCTGTACAACAAGCTTTGAAGCAAAGCCCTGATTATCCCAGCTGTGATAATAATTGACATCTTCTTCTGTCATGAGAAGAGGAAGTTTGCCGTCAGGCAGCTTGAAATCAGTCCTGGCAGTTACTTTCACGCTGCCGCCGCTGCCTGAAACGCTGTCAACTAAATCTCTTAAACGTACAAGCACAAATCCTTTATTGTAAAGGCAGTTAAGGATATGTTTAAACTCCGATGCCGTAAGGCAGCGGCTGTTGTTCTCCGTCACGTTTTTTTCCGTGAGAACCGAAGTGTCAAAAGCCCTTGTATCATTTATCAGCGGGTAAACACAGAACTGCGGGACTTTCGCTGTATCTACGGTTCCGTCTTCTTTAATGAGTCCGGCCATATATTCCGAAAGAGTGTCAGCAGCAGACGCGCTAAGTGTGGCTGAAGAGCCGGAGGACGAGTCGTCTGAAGAATTTGTGGATCCCGTATCCAGGCCGCTTATTCCGGAAATGACTACCACAGAGCTTTTGTATGTATTCTGCATAAGAACGCCGTTAGCACGCAGAATCAGGAAAATAGCCATCAGAGCCGCCCCGATTCCTATGACGAAAAGCACGGCTCCAAGCCTGTGTTTCAGTTTTTTCTTCTTTTTTACGTCAGGCACGGCTGCCTTCCTCCTGAACCTGTGTTTTCAGCAGTTTTACCTTATGCGCCGGTATGACAATATTTCCTTCCGGCACAAAATCTTCATTTTCCAGGAGATCTCTCATCCCGTTCCCTAAATAGTCTCCGTACACAGTAAAATCTTCATCTGCAAGATTAAAGAAAGCAAAAACCTGCTCCTCATTCCACGTACGTTCAAAAACCAGCTGATGATTCGTCACCTGGACGTTCCTGTAGTTTCCGTACGAAAGCGCCTTCTCTTCATTCCGGATCCGTATCAGCCGGCAAATAAATTCCGTAAGCGTATTCCATTCCGGAGCCGCAACGCAGGGGCGCAGGGCATCGTCTCCGTCTTCCTTACGTCCTCTCATCCCCCATTCGCTTCCGTAATACAGGCACGGTATGCCCGGCATTGAAAAAATCAGTCCGTACGCAATTTCAAGATTTCTTTCATCCGAAAGAAGACTCGCAATCCGGCTCACATCATGATTGTCGGCAAATGAAAGAAGATGGCGCCCGGTATAAAGGCACCAGGGATCATTTCCGAACTGGCGGTTGTAAGAATAGGAAATCTCAAAAAAGTTCCCGCTGTTGATGCTGGAATAAATACCTTTGTAACATTCATAATTTGTGACGGAATCCAGCATGCCTTCGGCGATCAGCGGATTGTAATCCCCGAAAAGAGCCTCGCCCACGAGGAAAAAATCCCGTTTCAGGGAATTTGTCCGAGCCCTGAGTTCCCGGATAAAATCATGGTTCAGAAGATAGGCCACGTCAAGACGCAGGCCGTCAATATCAAATTCCTGAATCCACAGACGGACACTTTCAAGAAGATACTCCCGTACCTCCGGGTTGGCAAGGTTCAGCTTTACCAGATCGCTGCAGCCCTCCCAGTCTTCGTACCAGAATCCGTCGTTGAACCAGCTGTTGCCGTCGAAGCTTAAATTGAACCAGCTGCAGTATCTTGAGGACTGACGATTTTTCCGAACATCTTCAAATGCGAAAAAACTGCGTCCGACATGATTGAAAACAGCATCGAGAAGAACCCGTATACCGCTGTCATGAAGCCTCTTTACAAGTTCTGCGAGATCCTTATTTGTCCCCAGACGCACATCCACGTTCCGCATATCACGCGTGTCATAGCCGTGGCTTTCGGACTCAAAAAGAGGATTAAAAAGGACAGCCCCAATCCCCAGCCTTTTAAGATGCGGAATGTAATCTTCCACTTTCTTAAGCCTGTCTGCCTTAATTCCGTCATTCCGCCGCGGTGCTCCGCAGAATCCTATTGTATATATCTGATATATTGTCTTTTCATATGCCCACATAGTTTGATTGTACAACATGAACGTCCAATTGGCAATACACAAAGAAGATACAATTTGCTTTATGTTAACTATATTTGGTACTTTTCCTATTGACACGCTACTACATATTGCTTTATATTCTTAAAGGAAAAGAATTTACGGAAAGGGAGTATTATGACAATACAGGATTGGCTCGGAGCAGATAATCAGCTCGGCATTGATATCTGGACAAAAAAATACAAATTTAACGGTGAGACCTTTGGCGGATGGCTGGATCGGATTTCCGGCGGCAACAGGGAACTTCGGAAATTGATAGAGGAGAAGAAGTTCCTCTTCGGCGGACGTATCCTGTCTAACAGAGGGCTCCACAAGAAAGGCCTCAAGGTAACATACAGCAACTGCTACGTCATTACGCCTCCCGAAGATTCCATCGAATCTATCTTTGAATGCGCCAGCAAGATGGCCCGCACCTTCAGTTACGGAGGCGGTGTCGGAATCGATATCAGCCGTCTCGCCCCCAAGGGCGCGCATGTCAACAATACGGCTAAAGTAACCTCCGGCTCGACCTCATTTATGGACCTCTACAGTCTTGTGACCGGGCTCATCGGCCAGAACGGCAGACGCGGAGCACTGATGATTTCCATTTCCTGCAGCCATCCGGATATTGAGGAATTCATCGGAATCAAAACGGATCTTTCGCGTGTGACGAAGGCCAATATCTCAGTGCGTATAACAAATGAATTTATGGAAGCCGTCAAGAAGAAGGCTGATTACACGCTGCGCTTCGTACGGCCCGAATCGAATGAAACGATTGAAAAAAAGGTCAACGCCTACGCCCTTTTCTCGAAGCTTGCCCAGACGAACTGGGATTATGCGGAGCCCGGCTGCCTGTTCTGGGACCGCATTTCTTCCTGGAACCTTCTGAGCAATATCGAGTCCTTCTCCTACGCCGGCACTAATCCATGCGCAGAAGAACCGCTTCCCGCGGGCGGAAGCTGTCTTTTAGGTTCCATGAACCTCAATGCTTTTGTTAAAGCTGACGGCACCTTTAATTATCCTGATTTCCGCCACTCCGTTGCAGTTGCCGTAGACGGTCTTAATGAGGCTCTGGATGAAGGTCTCTTGCTTCATCCTCTCAAAGAACAGCGCGATTCCGTCAGCACCTGGCGCCAGATCGGGCTCGGCATCTTCGGTCTCGCAGATATGCTGATCGGCATGAATATCCGCTACGGATCCGAGGAAGCCATTGCTGTCTGCGATAAAATCGGCCGGGAAATGATTAATGCCGCGCTCAGGGAATCCGCTATGCTTGCAAAAGAAGCCGGCACCTTCCCGAATTATGATAAAGAAAAGGTCATGTCATCGGATTTCTTCAAGTTCAATGCCGATCCCGAGACCGCCGAACTCGTTGAAAAGTTCGGTCTGCGTAATTCGCAGCTTCTTACGATTGCCCCGACAGGATCCCTTTCCACAATGATTGGCATCTCAGGCGGCATCGAACCCGTGTTTGCCAATTATTATGAAAGAAAGACAGAATCCCTTATGGGACACGACAAGTATTATAAGGTCTATACGCCTATTGTCCGTGACTACATGGAAAAGCATGCCCTTGCAGATGACCAGGATCTTCCAGGCTGGTTTGTTACGGCGCAGACTTTAAATTACAGGGAGCGGATCAATATGCAGTCCGTCTGGCAGACGCATATCGATGCCGCAATTTCCTCGACCGTCAATGTTCCTGAAAAGTTCACGGTCGACGACACGAAGTCCCTCTATATTTACGCATGGGAAAAAGGACTTAAGGGCATCACGATTTTCCGCGACAAGTGCAAGCGCGTCGGGATACTCACAACAGATGTAAAAAAAGATGAACCGAAGCCGCGAAGTGAAGAGCCTCAGGGACTTAAGCGCGGTTATATCCTCGGAGTCAACGACAATGTCATAGGCAAGAAACGAAAGCTGACGACCGGCTGCGGCTCTCTCCACTGCACAGCCTTCTTTGATCCTACAACAGGCGATCTTCTGGAGACCTACCTGAGCAAAGGCTCGACCGGAGGATGCAACAACTTTATGATCGGTCTCTCGCGCATGATTTCGCTTGCTGCCCGCGGCGGGATCTCCATCTACGATATTATCGATCAGCTTCAGAGCTGCGGTTCCTGCCCGTCCTATACCGTGCGCTATGCAAAATATCAGGACACTTCCCGCGGAAGCTGCTGTCCGATGGCTGTCGGAAACGCTCTTCTTGATATGTATGAAGATGTCCAGCGGGATCTTAAGGGACTTCCCTCAAAGGATGCAGAAACTTTAAGCAGTGAAGAAAAACAAGAAGACACAAACGTCGTAAATCCCTGTCCGCAGTGCGGTGATGAGCTTGTATTTGAAGGCGGGTGCACCATTTGCAAGAATTGCGGATGGACGAAGTGCGACTGACCATCATGCGTAAGGAGAGTATTTTAAAAAGCCCGCCGGCATAATGGCGGGGCGCCGTAAAACAGTAAAATTTAAAATTTCTGAAAACCCTGTGTTTTCAAGGAATGCGGCGTGACTTCGGTCACGCCGTTTCCTTTTTCATGAGCTCGTCCAGTGGGATGAAGCCAAGACCGTCGTACTTAATGTGAATGCTCTGCCTGCGCTTGCCGCTGGATTTTTCCGGCGCTTCCAC
>DCDB01000233.1 GCA_002316215.1 Lachnospiraceae bacterium UBA1066
CAGAAAATATTGCCATGGAATACCTGCGGCTGCTTCCGGGGCGACATAAAAAGATGAAAGAAATATCTCTGCAATTCTGACAGGTCAAAGAAGAGATTGGGATGCCATATTTTCTGAATATGTTCATGCGCGAAGCGCTGAAGAAAATATGGCATCCTAAGCTCTTCGGCAGCTTCGCTAAAAAGACATATATGACAAGAAATGCACGTACAGCCTCTGCGGCTCTGCGTGCATTTCTTAATGTGCTTTTTCTTCAAAGACTATATTTTTTCCGCTAAATCGTATTTACGTATGTCAACCGCTGCGGTTCCGTCGGCGATAAATGAAATCTGATCCGCCGAAGGATCTGTATAGAGGACGGCACTTACGGTCTGGCTGCCGTCATTTACGAATACTTCCACGCTGTAGAGGTCCAGGAGGATACGCAATTTCAAAATGCCGTCCTTAAGCTCTGTCCTGCATTTGCGGTGATGGATCACATCCCGCCTGCTTCCGGAAAAAGTCCGGTCGATGCGAAGCATGGAATCCGCCGTCTTATAACTGATGGAGGAATAATAATGATCGTCTTTGGCAAACCGGAACTCAAACCGCCGGCACGAATATCCGCCGTCGTTTTCGGCTGTCTGCAGGACAGCTCCGTCTGTTATGGTCTGCGCAGAATCTCCGTCCGCTGCTGTCTGAACCGATTCTTCCGCTAATGCTGACTCTGCGGCTTTTTCGCCTGACACTGCCTGTACAGCATTTTCGTCCGCTGCCGGCTTCCCGTCTGCCCTGAAGTTTATTGTAAGCTCAATATCCGCTTTGCGGCCGCTGACCTTCGGGAAAGACTTCTCGTCTGTGATAACTTCATTTTCATAAACCACTTCTTTTGTCCGAAGCGCCTTGATTTCGCGGATCGGCTGCTGAATCAGCCGGCCGTCCTTCACGGAAAGCTCTCTCGGAAGGCTCATCTGCCCGAACCATTTGGCATCCGGCATCCGAAGGGACACGGAATCCCAGTTCTGCATCCAGCCGACCATAATTCTCCGCCCGTCCGGTGCAAGAAGCGTCTGTGTCGCATAAAAATCCAGGCCGCTGTCAATCGAATGATTCGTTTCTTCTGTGAAACGACCGTCTTCCGCGTTATAGTCTCCGATCAGGCAGAGCGTTCCGTTACCGCTGTGATACTCTCCTTTGTCAATCAGCATATCCTGCGGGCTTGTCAGAAGCACCCATTTTCCGTCCAGCTCAAAAAAATCGGGGCATTCCCACATCTTGCCGAAACGGTTGTTATTCGATGCCAGAACCGACTTGAATTTCCATCCGACACCATCCGGACTTTTAAACAGAAGGATCTGTCCGCTGCCGTCCGCCGGCCGGTTTCCGATGACGCAGAAATACGTGCCGTCTTTTTCCTGCCAGATCTTCGGATCACGGAAATCCTTTCTGCTTCCTCCCTCCGGAAGAACCGAATCATTTAATACAGGGTTCCCCTCATATTTCACGAATTCTGTACCGTCCCCGAATGCCAGGCACTGGGTCTGAATGTCAATCAATTCTCCGTCCGCAGCTTCTTCTTTCCGTACCCCGGTGTAGATCAGCATCAGGCGTCCGTCCGGGAGCACAGCTGCACTCCCGGAAAAACATCCTGCGCGATCATAAATCTCGTCCGGTGCCAGCGCTGCCGGCAAATAACTCCAGTGAAGCAGGTCACGGCTTACCGCATGCCCCCAGTGCATCGGTCCCCACATGCATTTGTACGGATAATACTGATAAAAAAGATGGTACATGCCTTTATAGAAAATGAATCCATTCGGATCATTCATCCAGCCGGCCTGCGGGGTCAAATGATAACACGGTCTTTCCTGCTGCTTTATTTTTCTTCCGGCTTCCGCCTCGTATTCCCGTGCTTCACGAAGTAATTCGCTCATAGCAGTCGTTTCCTTTCTTTTCCTTAAGACGCCGCCTTAGAAGCCGCTGCACTTGCCGTGCTCGCTGTGCCTGCGGTACTCGCCGTACCTGCTGCACTTGTCGTGCTTACCGTACTGCCTGCATCTTCATTGCTCGTCTTGTAACGGTCATAGGCAGCCTGGTAAGCTTTCTGCAGTGCGTCCATGCCGCAGCTGTCCTTAAGCTTTGCGACATAAGCGTTCCATTCATCATCGCTCGGCCCGCCCTCTTTCAGCCAGAGGCCTTCCTGCTCGGAAACGGTGTTTTCAAAATCTGTCTTATACTGATCAATCGTTGAAAGTTCATCACTGGTATAGACACAGTCAATCGGATAAACCGCAGTGCTTGTTACAGACGGCATAAAGATATTCTTTAAATCCGTCAGGCGCTGAAGGGCTCTGTCCTCCATCTTGAAGGTCGTATTGTAGTAATCGCTGAGAATCAGCTTCGGGCCAGCCACTTCATACTGGCTCTTCAGTTCGCCCGCGCTCTTTCCGTACTTCGCTTTGCTTTCTTCGTCTGTGATACTTTCCCAAAGTCCGTTCGCATCTTTCCCTGTGAAATAAACATCCTCCGGGCCGTACTGCAGCTGCATCGTGTTTTCCGGTACATACCACTGATCATAGAACTTGAGAAGACTTGCAGGACTCTTGCATGCAGATGTAATACTTAAGTTGCCGCTGCTCGTGCCGCCGCCCGTACGGATTGTGACATTGTGCGTTCCGTCCGGTCCGTTAAGAATCGGAAGATAAACGTAATCAGCCGCATGATCCGCCATCAGTTCCTCGATGTACCACCAGGTGGCTACGCCTACATAACCCTGGGAGCATTTTGCCATAAGCTGCGTCGTATCCTGGCTGAACATTTCCTGATCCATCAGGCCTTCTGCATACCAGTTATGGAAATATGTCAGAGCCTTCCGGTAATTATCCTTTGCGCAGACGAAATCAACCGTACCGTCATCATTAAGTTCCAGATCGCTGCAGACATCATTCGGCCAGTTTGTAAATCCGAAGCCTGCATAGAAAATGTTCTGGCCCCAGCACCACTGATCGAAGCCGGTGCTCATCGGGATCGTTGTGCCTGCATCATTACCATAGTAGGTATGGCTCATATCATTATCCTTGAATGCCTGCAGGTCATCATGAAGCTCCTCCAGTGTTGTCGGAACCGGAAGACCCAGCTTATCCAGCCATGCCTTATTGATCATGCTGAACTGCGGAATCGTAAAGATGCTGTAATCGTTTGAATCGCCGACAGCGGACGTCCCCATCTGCTCCGCAGAAGGCAGGCCGTAAATGCCGCCGTCACTCATCGTAATGGCTGTACGGATCTTCGGATTTTCCTTCAGTATTTTTGAAAGATTCGGCATGTAAGTATCATTGATATAAGGATCCAGATTGATAAATGTACCGTCATCTCCGTAGTTTGTAAGTTCATAATTGGTAAAACCGACGCCCTGAAAAGCATCCGGCAGATCGCCGCCGGCGATACGGACATTTACCTGTTCCCCGATGGAGTCGCTCTGTGTTTCCCATTTGATCTTAATGCCGGCCGTATCTTCCATGCTTTTCAGCACGGTATTGTCATCGTAACCGCCGCTTAAAGCGCTGATTCCGCTCATGACGTCAAAATCCGTCTGAGAAGTATCTGTATTTGCTGCCGTCGACGCTGCCTCCCCCGATGCTGTCCCTGCTGCTGAACTTCCTCCGCAGGCTGCCAGTGAAACCGTCATTCCGGCTGCCATTGCAACTGCCATTACACGTTTCCATAAATTGTTTCTCTTCATTTTTCCTTCTCCTTCTCTTAACCTTTGACTGCTCCGGCCATGAACCCTTTCTCAAAATACTTCTGGACGAAAGGATAAATTATGAGCATCGGGGCTGCGGCAACAATAATAGATGCGAATTTGATAAGTTCCGTAATCTTGTTCAGTTCGGCATAACCGCCTGAAATTGTACTTGCCTGACTTGCACTTGTTGAACTCTTAATAAGGACATTTCTCAAAACCAGAGGAAGAGGCGCTTTTTCCGGTCCCGGAAGATAAATCATAGCGGTAAACCAGTCATTCCAGTAAGCAACCATGCTGAAAACAACCATAACTGCCATGATGGACCGGCTCAGAGGAATAATAACTTTCAAAAATACAGTCCATTGAGACGCTCCGTCGATCTGCGCTGCCTCAATCATCTCCTTTGGGATACTGTGCTCGAAAAAGTTCCTGGCAATAATCATATTTCCGACAGCCACCCCGCCGGGCAGGAACAGCGCCCACATATTATTGATGAGGCCTGTATTCTTAACAACCAGGTATGTCGGGATGAGGCCGCCGCTGAAGTACATGGTAACAATGAAGAACAGGCTGAAGAATTTTCTTCCCGGAAGATTCGCAATACTTAACGGATAGGCGGTCAGATAAATCATCGCCACCGAAAAGGCCGTACCTATAACCGTATACTTAATACTGTTCAGGTAGCCGGTGAAGATACTGCTGTCTGCAAATACCGCTTTATAACCGGCCAGTGTAAACTGGCTTGGGAAGAGGAATGTCTTTCCGGCATAGACATCGTACGGATTTGAGACTGATGCGATCAGGACGTAGAAAAGCGGATAGGCGACAATGACCAGGATCAAAATGCAGATCGCAATCAGCACGATATCGCTCGCCCTGTCCGACATCCCGGATGTCGCTTTTCCTTTCGCTAATGTATTATCCAACTTTTTCCCTCCTTCTACACAAAGCTGACGTCATCGGACATCTTTTTGGCCAGCCGGTTTACTACGATCAGTAAAATGATGTTCACCACCGTGTTGAACAATCCGACTGCGGTTGCATAACTGTATTTTGCATTTTCAATACCCTGCTGGTATACGTAAACCGCAATGACGTCGGAAGCTGCTTTATTGAGATCTGTCTGAAGAAGCCATACTTTTTCAAATCCGATATTCATCAGGTTCCCGGCGCTCATGATCAGCATCAGCACGATAGTCGGTTTGAGTTCCGGCAGGTCGATCGCCATGATTCTCTGAAACATGGACGCTCCGTCAATCTTCGCTGCTTCATAGTTTGACATATCAATGTTGGAAAGCGTGGCGAGGTATACGATGATGCCCCAGCCTGCATCCTGCCAAATCCCGGAAGCGATGTAGATTGTGCGGAAAGCGGATGCTTCCGAAAGAAAATCTATACTGGTTCCGGCAATCAGGTTGATTAATCCGCCTGAAGGGCTTAAGAATATCCGGATCATGCCGCAGACGATCATCGTGGAAATGAAGTGCGGTGCATAAAGCACGGTCTGCGTCACCCTTTTCAGCCTCTTAAATCTGAGCTGATTGATAATCAGGGCAAGGATAATCGGAATCGGAAAGCTCCACAGGAGGCTGTACAGACTCAGCAGAAACGTGTTCTTGATCATCCTCAAGCAGTTCGGCGAGCTGAAAAACTGGATGAACCATTTCATTCCCACCCATGTACTTCCGGATATTCCCCGATTGGCTTTATAATCCCTGAATGCGATCTGGATGCCGTACATCGGAATGTACTTATAAATTACCGTTAAGACTACCGGAATCAGCAGCATGGCGTATAACTGCCAGTTTTTCAAAATCCGTGATTTGAGCGGCTGAGATTTCTGAGGTACCGCTGCCGCATTTGATGCCGCATTTGTTTTCTTCATTTGTCCCCCTTCCTTCTATCTGAAACTTAACGTTGCAATTGCAATTGCATTTCATTGTTTTCATGAAACGTTATATCTTGTCGACAACTGAATAATACTTCCTTCTGGCTCATAATGTCAACAAAATTATAAAAATAAATACGATTTGGCGCTTTTCAACAGTATTTATCGATGTATTTTGTGCAATAGTTTGAACTTGCTCTAAAATATTTCATGAAACGATATATGAATTTATCTTTACATTTTCATTTTCATGTAATATAATAATGGAGGTATCAAAAGTACCTTTTGACACTTGCGTCAAATCATTGACGTCATAAAAAAAATAAAGAACTTCGAGGAACTGTGCCATGAAAGAAAAAAAATCCGTACCAACGATGAAGGATGTTGCCCGCGAGGCCGGCGTTGCCATCGGAACCGTTTCCAGGGTCATTAACGGCTGTTCCGTCCGGGATGATTACCGTAAGAAGGTTGAGGACGCCATTGCGAGACTGGACTATCACGTAAATACTTACGCCCAGGGTCTAAAAGCTGTCCGTACCTACACTGCCGCTGTCCTGATTCCCAACACCTATAATCCGTTCTTCGGGAATCTCGTGTACTGTCTTCATCAGTCGCTGACTGACCGGCATTACCATATGCTTCTTTGCTGCACCGATTACCGTGCCAACCAGGAACAGGAATATATCACCATGGCACGGCAGAATAAGGTCGACGGAATCAT
Source organism: Lachnospiraceae bacterium UBA1066 (assembly GCA_002316215.1). Classification (GTDB taxonomy): domain Bacteria; phylum Bacillota; class Clostridia; order Lachnospirales; family Lachnospiraceae; genus Chordicoccus. The sequence goes on from DCDB01000233.1 coordinate 6,331, forward strand.
CGGCCTGACCTACAGTCCCGACCTGATCATCGACGACAGCATTCCTTTCATTTCCATTGACCGCTCCATCGGCAGCCACATTCCCTGCGTCGCCTCTGATAATTTTTACGGCGGACAGCTGGCTGCAGAAAAACTTGCGGAACTTAACTGCCGGCACGTTGCTTTCCTTAGAATCGGCTCTTCCCTGAATAACGAACCTAACAAAAGAAAGGCAGGTTTTGAAAACGGCTGTCTCTTAAAGCAGCTGTCCTATGAAGAAAAGATCCTGAATGACGGCGATTCTATTGAAGAGTTTAAAACTTTCCTGACAAGTCATTACCATAACGGTCATCTGGATTTCGACGGGCTGTTCTGCGTGACAGATGAAATCGCTTCCTATATTATACACATACTGATCTCCTTAGGAGTCCGCGTGCCTGAGGACGTTCAGGTCATCGGTTTTGACGGAATAAGAGCTTTCGGCAACAGGGAATACATCTGCTCCACAATTGTCCAGCCTGTGCACGACATTGCAGAAACCTGCGTCAACCTTCTGCTTCAGGATCAGGTAACGTCAAGACCTCCTCTCATCTGTCTGCCTGTTTCTTATGCCCCGGGCGGCACAACACAAGAAAAGGAGAATGTGTAAAATGGGACTTTTTACCGTCAATGACTGGGGACCCGGAAACGGACAGCGCGAAACCGGCTCCGCCCGTTTTAATGAATTGATCCGACGTGACTTCGGCAGGTTCTTTCTCGCCAATCTTTTTACAGTTGCCGGCTTTCTTCCTTTTGCCTCCGGATGTGTCTACGCCATCCTTTCAAAAAGCATTTTGGTACTAATAATATCCGCTTTGGCCGGCGGTGCCATTGCCGGGCCTTTCCTCTCCGGCATGGCGGACTGCATCTTCCGGAGTCTTCGCGACGCGCCCGGCGGATTTTTTCAGAATTGGAAAAAGGCCATGCGGCAGAACCTCAAAAGTTCCGTCCTTCCCGGCATGATTCTGTGCCTTTTTACCGGTATCTACCTTTTCATGGGAGTCATGATCTTCTACTGGGCCTCCCGGCTTCCCGGCTGCGGCACCATTGCAATCTATTTTTTCGGGATGCTGATCATGGTCATGTTTTTTTCGGTCTTCTGGCCGCAGACAGTCCTCTTTTCCCTGCCGCTTTCCCGGCAGATCCGCAACACGCTTCTTTTCATCGCCAAATATCTGTGGCGGGTGATCGGCGTTTCGCTGCTTCTCATGGCCTATGCCGCCGTAATGCTGCTCCTTTTGCCATGGACGCTCCTTGTGGTTCCGTTCGCAGGTTTCTGGTTTATTCTCCTGGCTGTAAATTTTATCCTCTACAAAAATTTCAACGAAGCTTTTGAAATCGAAAAAAAGATCGCGGAACAGTTTCCCGAACAGGCGCCCTTCAACGAAACTGACGAGGAATGGTTAAAAAGAAAAGCTGAAGAATCGAAAAAAGCCCCATTGGAATGACAGCGGACGCACCTCCGAAAACAGATGCACATTGATAAAAAATGCACGGACAGCCCGCGGCTTTCCGTGCATTTCTTTATATTTATGATTTTATAGCATCATAGGTGTCAAAAGATACTTTTGACACCCACATCATGTTTATGACATCCTTATGTTTATGGCGTCCCGATTTCTGAATCCGTGCCTGTCCATCAGGAAGATACGGATTCTGCCGCGGAGTCCGCTGCTGCCGATTCAGCAACTGTGGATTCCGCCGTTCCCGACTCTGCCGCTGCAGCTGACTCTGTCGTCCCCGACTCAGTCACTGCCGTTCCTGACTCAGTTGCTGCTGACTCTGATACCGAAGATGATGTCTCCGAAGAAGCAGCAGACGTATCGGAAGAGGACGCAGAAGTAAGATTCTTTCGAATAAGAATAATGGCCGCAATGCAGCAGACAATGACGGCAGCACCGATTATGCAATAAACCAGGCGTTTCTTTTTATAATTATCCCCTGCCTCATCCGTCTTTTCCGGTTCGGGGTTTAACATATGCAGGAGTTTACGGTCCCGGACTTTTGCGGCAGCGCCGTCTTTATTGTTTGGATATTTGTTGGCTTTCACCCTTTTGTTAA
>DCDB01000008.1 GCA_002316215.1 Lachnospiraceae bacterium UBA1066
CGAGGCCGATTTGTGAGGCTTCGGGATGCATCAGGATCACGCCGGAAGAACTTTTCAGAATAATGTATCCTTCCGATCCGACACGGATTTTTGAAAAAAGTTCATAATATTTGCTCACATCCAGCACAAGACAGACGTTATCTTTATTCTTTGCCGTACTGCTGAAAACAAAAAAAAGCTTGCCCGCGGAATCGGACCATACGGAAAAACTATTATCCTCATCCAGCTTTGCCGTAAGGATTTTCTTTGAAAAATCCTGAGGCGATTTATCCCATAAAATATCTCCGTCAGCATTTTTCACAGACAGATCCACTAAAAAACTCTGATTGGCGAGATAATTCTCCATAATGGATTTATCTATTTCTCCGTTTTCACCGACAGCTGTAGCCGCCAGCATTTTTCCGTCCGCGACATAAGAGTTCAGAGTATTTTCCATGCTGTTCGACATCGACTGTACTGTCACGAGCATCTGCGATTCCTGGATACCGATAATCGTTTCTTTATAAGATTTCCAGATCATCAGGCATAAAATAATTAAGGCTGCGATTATCAGACTTCCGATAATTCCAATTGACAAATACCATTTGGCATTCGGTTTTTTTGCTATCTTATTAAGCTCCATCTTCATCCATCCTCACAAAAGCGGACGCCTCCGTTCCGCTTCAACCCCTGTCTCACCCATTATAAATGATTCATCTTAATGCCAGAATAACTTTTCCTTAATAAATTTTAAGACAGAGGCGTCACAAGCCTCAAAAGTCTCTTACAAGTACCGGCAGCAAATTTAACCTGCGAGTACCGACGGCAAATTTATTTGACTCTGCCTAGACTTTATACTAAAATGTAATAAAGCCCTGTACCTATAAAGCCGCAGGGTTCAGGAGTAAAGATGCCAGAAAAAATACTTATAGTCGATGACGATGCCGCTATCTGCAAAATGCTTCAGAAGGTTATGACAAGCAATCAGTTTGAATCCGATGTTGCGCATCGCGGAAGCGAAGCGCTCGCACTCATTAAGAAGAACCCCTATTCTGTAATTTTGCTGGATATCAATTTAGATGATATGGAGGGCTTTGATATCATAAAGAAAATACGCGCCGACGGTATCACGACACCAGTCATTATTATCAGCGGAAGAAGTGAAGATTATGACGCTCTTTACGGGCTGTCCGTCGGAGCGGATGATTATATTACAAAACCGTTCCGTCCGGTTGTCTTGGGTGCCAAGGTTAAGGCACTGCTGCGAAGAACCAACAATGTTTCCGAGGATTCCTCTTCTGTTACGCGCGGCATTTTCCGTTATGATACTTCCGCCCTGCGTTTCTATAAAAACGATAGAGAAATCGAACTTTCGTCAAAAGAAAATGCTTTGATGTTCCTTTTTATGCAAAATCCCAACCAGATTTTTACAAAAGAGATGATTTATGAGCATGTATGGGGAAATACAATTATTATTGATGATAATTCCATTATGGTCTATATAAGCCGGCTTAGGAATAAAATTGAAGATGATCCTCAGAACCCTGTATATATTCAAACAGTACGGGGATTAGGATACCGTTTTACCTCAGTCTGATAACTGAAAAACAGATCCCGATAAAAAGTTTTCTATAAAAAATCAGATGCCTCAAGATGGGGCATCTGATTTTTGAATAAAATCCAATCATAACCACTGACTTAGCCGATGGTTACGGCTTATTCATTTTTACTTCTGGCAGGAAGATCCAGACAGTCGTCTATGGCGTCTGCACAGGCCGCCATAAATGCTTCTGAACAGGTCGGATGCGGATGCATAATATCCGCCACCTCATAAACCGTTACCTCCATATCCATCATGGTCTTGGCTTCGACGATGATTTCCGTGGCCATCGGACCTACAATATGGACACCCAGGATTTCTCCGTATCCCTTGTCAGCTATGACTTTGACGAAGCCCTCCGGCTGTCCGGCCGAAATCGCACGTCCGTTCGCTGCAAACGGAAATTTTCCGATCATGATCTCGCCGCGTTTGCGGGCCTGGCTTTCTGTAAGCCCTATGCTTGCCGCTTCCGGAATCGTATAGAGACACAAAGGCGCCCGATTAAGATTGACTTCCTTCGGTTTCCCACAGGCTGTCGAAGCGGCAGAATCTCCCATCTTCATAGCCGAGTGCGCCAGGATCGATCGATTGGTCATGTCGCCGCAGGCGTAAATATGGTCAAGGTTTGTCCGGCAGTATTCGTCCACCATGATTTTCCCGCGTTCACAGTCAATCTTATCCTTCAGCACTCCAAGACAGGTGAGGTTCGGTTTTCTTCCGACAGACATGAGTACGATGTCCGCATCAATTTCCGTTCCGTCATTGAGAACAAGAACCGGGTGCTCATCCCTCCTAAGAAAACGCACTACTTTTTTCCCGGTCTGAACCTTGATTCCATGGCCCCGGAAAATCTTTTCCATAGCTTCTGAAACTTCATGGTCAAATGTAGGAATCAAATGATCCTGAAGTTCCACAATTGTCACTTTGGATCCAAACCGGCTGAAAGCCGTTGCCATTTCACAGCCGATGACACCGCCTCCGATAATGAGGAGACGCTCCGGGACTTCCGTCAGATCCAGCATTCCTTCCGAAGCGATTATTTCCGGCTGGTCAATACCTTCCACTGGGAGGTTGGAAGATACGGATCCGCCGCAGAGAATGATATTCTCAGACCGATAAGTTTTCTTCCCGGCACGGATAGTATGGGGACCGATCATAATCGCTTCTTCACAGACAAGATCCACCTTTCCGGCCTTTAAAAGAGAAAGAATGCCCTTGCGCAGACGTTCCACGACACGCTTCTTATACTTATAAATCTCAGGCATGTCTATCTTCAGAGTGTTTACATCGACCTTTACGCCGCGCCTGCCGGCATTGCGGATCGCATCAATATCCTGGGCTGTCTTTATGTAGGTTTTCATTGGGATACAGCCGACATTGGTGCAGGTGCCGCCTACTTCGCCTTCTTCAAAAAGAATTGTCCTGGCCCCCATTCGGGCGGCTCGAAGCGCCGCAATATAGCCGGCCGGACCGCCGCCGATCACTGCTACTTTATACGTGAAATCGGAATCATTTTCCTCCGCAGAGGCGCCTTTTAAAACAGCCTCTTCATCCGCCCTTGCTTTTCCGCCGGCCATTGCTGGTTTATCCGGCACATTTTCACCCTTTTCTCCGATATAGCCGATTATTGTTACAACCGGCACCACGGCTCCGTCCTCAAAATATTTACAGAGCAGTGTTCCGTCGCAGGGAGCTTCCACTTCCATCGTTACCTTATCTGTTTCAATTTCAAGGAGCGGGTCGCCCTCATGAACTTCATTTCCGACAGCAGAAAGCCATTTTATTATGGTTCCCTCCTGCATATCCATTCCCGCTTTCGGCATAAATACTTCTGTTGCCATTTTCCGATTATCCTTTCTTAATAAGGCTTTCAGGATTTTCCAGATATTCCCTGACGGCAAGATTGAATTTGGCCGCCATCGCACCGTCCATAGCGCGATGATCAAAGGTCAGGCAGATTCTCATCACTTTACGTACCTGGGGAAGTCCGTCTTTTACAATGCAGCCGTCTGAAACCGAACAGACTCCCAGGATTGCGGCATCCGGAAGATTGATAAGAGGCGTAAAGGCCTCGACGCCAAACATGCCCATATTTGTTACTGTAAATGTAGAACCTGCGCACTCGTCCGGAGAAAGCCTGTGTTCTCTGGCACGTTTTGCCAGATCATGTGCTTTTTGAGCAAGTTCCTTTAGTTCCAGCTGATCCGCATTCCGTATAACCGGAACCAAAACCCCGTCATCCATTGAAACCGCCAGCCCGAGGTTTATGGCATCCTTATAGATAATGCTGTCGCAGTCGAAAGAACAAAGCAGCCTTTTATTTTTCACGAGGGACTTGGCAACAGCAGAAAGAACAAGATCATTAATTGTTATTCTTTCTTTATGGCATGTATTGTACTCTGCACGCAATTCCAGAAGTCCGGTTACATCTACCTTTGTTGTTATCGTCACAGACGGCACGGCGTAGCTCTGCGTCATTTTTTCGGCTACAGCGCGGCGCATTCCCGAAAGCACTTCCCGCACCTCGCCCGGATACATCTCATCATCCTGGCGGCCTGCGGCGGCCAGCACGTCATTCTTGCTGATTTTTCCGCCCAGTCCCGTTCCTCTGACATTTTTAAGATCTATCTGCATGGAATCAGCTATACGGACAGCCAGAGGCGTAACCGGAACTTCTCTTGTACGCTGACGTCCCTCATGCGCACGCTCGACATCCTTTTCGACAACAGCGCCTCCGGGGCCTGTCGCAGTAACCGCAGTAAGGTCTATATGATATTGTTTGGCTATTTTCCGTGCGTAAGGCGTAGCCTTTACAAACTTCATTATTTTTACCTCAACTGGCATCTTCACGGGCAGCGGTTATTCACATCTCATCCGACGACCTCACGGACGGCAGATGCAATTTTCTCCTCATCCGGCAGCACTCCTTTTTCAAGGACTGCGGAAAAAGGAACCGGAACATCTTCCGCCGCAAGACGCTTGATCGGAGCATCCAGATAGTAAAAGGCATCGGATTCCGCCACTTCGGCGGCTATTTCCCCGCCTAAGCCTCCGGTCTTCACCGCCTCGTGAACAATCAGAAGGTGTTTCGTTTTCTTTACAGATTCCAGGACCGCCATGCGATCCAGGGGCAGCAATGTCCTAAGATCGATGATCTCGCAGGAAATTCCTTCGTTCGAAAGCGTTTCCGCCGCTTTTAGGCTAAGCTGCGTCATCCTGCCGTAAGTAACGATTGTGCAGTCCGTTCCGATCCTTTTCGTATCAGCCTTGCCGAGCGGAATCAGGTACTCGCGGTCCGGAACCATGCCCTTCGTCCTGTAAAGCAGTTTCTGCTCAAGAAAAACGACAGGATTGTTATCCCGGATGGCAGATTTCAGAAGGCCTTTGGCGTCAAAAGGCGTGGACGGTACAACGACCTTAAGACCGGGGATATGGCAGAGCATTGCCTCAAGGGACTGTGAATGCTGCGCTGCAGCGCCAGTCCCGCATCCGGAAGCTGTCCGGATCACCAGAGGCACACTGACCTTTCCTCCGAACATAAAGTGCATCTTCGGGGCCTGATTAAGAATCATATCCCAGCAGACACTCATAAAATCCGAAAACATGATTTCGACAATCGGCCGCATTCCTTCGACAGCCGCTCCGATACCGCAGCCGACAAAAGCCGCTTCCGAAATCGGCGTATCAATCACGCGCTCTGTTCCAAATTCCTTATACATATCCTGCGTGACACCGAAAGCTCCTCTGTAGACACCGATATCCTCGCCCATAAGGAAGACATTCTCATCGCGTCTCATTTCCTCGCACATGGCTTCTTTAATCGCCTGTGCATAAGTCATCTCATTCTGCGTAGACATCTTCGTAGATATCCTCCACTTTTGGATACGGACTTTCGATAGCATAGGCAACGGCAGCCTTAACGGTATCCGCCGCTTCCGCCTCCAGCTGCCGGATCTCTTCCGTACTGCATAGACCGGCCTCCAGCATCTGTTTTTCAAGATTCAGGATCGGATCTTTTTTCTTCCATTCACTAATCTCTTCTTTTGTCCGGTAGAGATTTGCATCCGATTTACTGTGTCCGGAAATCCGGTAGGTGTCCTCTACGATAAATACGGGTTCGCTGTTTTCAATCGCATAGGAACGCGCTTCTTTGACTGTATTGTAGACAAGCAGAGCGTCATTTCCGTCCACTTCCGCGGATTTCATTTTATAAGGAACAGCCCTGTCGATCAGATTTGTATCCTTCATAACCTTTGAGATATGCGTGCTCATTCCGTAGGTGTTATTCGTGCAGATGAAAAGCACGGGAAGCCCCCAAACGGAGGCAAGATTCATTGATTCATGGAAAATGCCTTCATTTGTCGCACCGTCACCGAAAAATGCCAGAGCTACACACTTTTCGTTCCTTCTCTTATGGGCAAATGCGGCACCGCAGGCAAGTGCAAGAGACGGTCCGACGATACCGTTCGCGCCCAGGATCCCAACATCTTTATCCGCAATGTGCATCGATCCCCCGTGCCCTTTGCAGACGCCGGTCGACTTCCCGAAGATTTCCGCCATCATATGGTTGATGTCAATACCTTTGCAGATAGCTGCATTATGCCCTCTGTGTGTTGCAAACATATCATCGTCCGGAAGCAGCGCGCCGCAGGTACCCGCAGCCGTGGCCTCTTCTCCGATTCCAAGATGACAGGTTCCGTGAATCATGCCCAGACTGAAATAATACTGCACATTTTCTTCGAATTTGCGGCACAGCAGCATATTTTTTAATAATTTACGGGAAATTGTCTCATCCATATTTTTCCTTGCAGTGTTCATCAATTTCCTCCTGAACAGCGAATATTTCATCGACGTTCGGACATTTTATAATCTGATGGTGATCCATAGCTTCCTCGATAATGTCATAAATTTCCGGGAAGCGTATTCCGCCCTTTCTGAAAAAAGCATTTGCCCATTCGTTGGCGGCATTGAAAACAGAAGGCATAGAGCCTCCTGCCGAAGCAGCCCTCCGCGCAAGCGGAAGCCCCCGGAACGTTTCATCATCAGGCATCTCGAAATGAAGTGCCCCAAGGCTCTTAAAGTCGAGCGGTTTTGCTGGAGAAAGAATATGCTCCGGCCATGTCAGAGCATACTGGATCGGTATGCGCATATCCGAAGGCCCAAGCTGGGCCAGAATAGAACCGTCTTCATATTCCACCGCGGAATGCAGGGTACTCTCCGGCTGGATGACAACCTCAATCTTATCCGGCGACGTATCAAAAAGCCAGCTTGCCTCGATGACCTCAAGACCTTTATTCACCATACTGGCGGAATCTATCGTTACCTTCGGGCCCATGGTCCATGTCGGATGCGCGAGGGCCTCCATTACGGTAACATTACTCAATTCTTCTTTTGTACGTCCGCGGAAAGGTCCTCCGGAAGCAGTCAGGATTATCCTTGCGATTTTCGAATCCGCACGTCCCTGAAGCGCCTGAAAAATGGCGGAATGCTCAGAGTCGACCGGGAGGATACGTACGCCCTGCGCTTTGGCAAGAGGCATAATAATATGCCCTGCTGTGACACAGGTTTCCTTATTGGCAAGCGCAATATCTTTTCCGGCCTTTATTGCCGCAATTGTAGGCCGTATCCCGATCATCCCGACAATCGCCGTCACGACAATATCCGCACCGGGAAATGAAGCAAGCCGGATAAGCCCCTCCATTCCCGAAACTACCTGAATATCCGTATCTTTAAGACGTACCTTAAGGTCGGCAGCAGCAGTTTCATCATATACTGCAACAAGCTCCGGTCGAAATTCCCTGGCCTGTTTCTCCGCCAGAGCAATATTCTTTCCGCATCCCAGAGCGACGGCATCCATAAGATCCGGGTGCATGCGGATTACATCCAGTGTCTGCGTGCCGATTGAGCCGGTAGAACCAAGGATGGCAATATGCTTCATCAGACAGTCATAAGCTCCTTTGTCTTAGCTTCAATAACGCCATCAATTTTCTTCCCGAATTTGTCAGTGATTTTCTGAAGTTCATCTTCAATATCCGCGATCTCGTCTTCGGAAAGATCTTCCTGTTTTTTCAATTTCTTAAAGACTTCATTTCCATCCCGTCGGATGTTCCTGCAGGCGACCTTGGCTTCTTCCCCCATTTTGCGCACTTCCTTTGAAAGCTCCTTGCGGCGCTCTTCGGTAAGTTCCGGAAAAACAAGCCGTATAACGCGGCCGTCGTCACTTGGATTGATGCCGATGTCCGATTTCTGGATAGCCTTGGTAATCTCTTTAACCATCTTCGGTTCCCATGGCGAAATCTGGATCATTCTTGCTTCCGGAACAGTCACATTAGCCACCTGCTGGATTGACGTTGGGGTCCCGTAATAATCAACCGTTAACCGGTCGAGAACGTGAGGATTTGCGCGTCCTGCCCGAATTCCCTGAAGCTCCGTTTCCAGGTTCTTTAGAGTCTTTTCCATCTTTTCTTCATAAATTTTAGTCTTTTCGCTCATTTTCATGCCTCCCTTTAAACGGTTACCCTTGTACCGTTAATAATTCCGTTTGCAGCATTTACAATACTGTCTTTTTCATTCAGTCCGAATACCAGCATCGGCATTTTATTTTCCATTGCCAGGATGGCAGCGGTGCCGTCAACAACTCCAAGACCTCCGCTGACAATATCCTTTATGGAAATTTCCGAATACTTCCTGGCCTCCGGATTCGTTTTCGGATCGCTGTCATAGACACCGTCCACGGATTTTGCAAGCAGTATCATCTCCGCTTCAATTTCAATAGCGCGCAGGACTGTGGCTGTATCTGTCGAGAAATACGGATGTCCCGTCCCCCCTGCCAGAAACACGACTTTTCCTTCCTTCATCGCTTCAGTAGCCCGATCCTTGGAAAAAAGTTCTGTAAAAGCTCCTACAGAAAACGGCGTCATGATTTCCGTGGGAATCCCGGCTGAACGAAAGATTTCAGATACGTAGATACAGTTCATAACTGTTGCCAGCATGCCGATCTGATCCGCTTTTGTACGGTCAATAGCTTCGGAGGAACGTCCTCTCCAGAAGTTCCCGCCGCCGATAACAATGGCAACTTCACAGCCGCCTTCTATAACCTTCTTAACCTGTCCGGCAACTGATTTTACGGTGCTTTCATCAAAACCGGTCTTCTTCTCTCCGGCCAGTGCCTCTCCGCTCAGTTTCAAAAGAACCCTCTTCATGCATACCTCCAAGTTTTTCCTGCACCGGGTAAAGCTTCCGTCTGCAAAAAATTTCCGTCTGCAAAAAGTTTCTGTCTGCAAAAAGCTTCTG
>DCDB01000048.1 GCA_002316215.1 Lachnospiraceae bacterium UBA1066
TGCGGATCTTATGTTTTTCAATAAGGTGATTGTCTTTGACAGCTACCGCCAGAAGATATTCCTGATCTGCAGCATCCGCACCGACCGGCCGGATATCAATTATCTGAAAGGCGAGCAGACGCTTCGGGAAATGAAGTCTCTGGTGACAGCCGGAGCCTTTGAAAAAACGAGGCCGCTCAGGCTCAAGACGCCGTTTAAGCCTCTGTTTGAAGAGCCGGCCTACTGCGCTATGGTGGAAAAAGCCAGAAAATACATCCATGAAGGCGACATTTTCCAGGTGGTTCTCTCGAATCGCTTCGAAGCGGAGATGGAGGGCAGCCTGTTCGATACCTACCGCCTTCTCAGAATGGCAAACCCTTCTCCTTATATGTTCTATTTTTCCGGGACAGACGCGGAGATTGCAGGAGCTTCGCCTGAGACGCTTGTGAAGCTGGAAGATGGCGTTTTGAAGACTTTCCCCCTTGCAGGCACGCGGCCGCGCGGTGATACGCCGGAAGAAGACGAACGTCTTAGCCGTGAGCTTCTTACGGATGAAAAGGAATGCGCGGAGCACAATATGCTTGTGGATCTGGGACGCAATGATATCGGAAAAATCAGCAGGCCGGGCAGCGTAAAAGTGGAGCGTTACATGGATATCCTGAAATTTTCCCATGTCATGCACATCGGTTCCGCCGTAACCGGAAACATCGCAAAAGGCCGGGATGCCGTCGACGCGCTTTCCGCCGTCCTCCCGGCAGGGACGCTTTCCGGGGCGCCGAAAATCCGCGCCTGCGAAATTATTAATGAACTAGAAAACAGTAAGCGCGGCATTTACGGAGGCGCGGTCGGCTATATCGATACCGCCGGAAACCTGGATACGGCCATCGGGATCCGGCTGGCATACGCCAAAAACGGTAAGGTTTTTGTCCGCTCCGGCGCAGGGATCGTTGCAGACAGCATTCCTGAAAATGAATACCGGGAGTGCATGAATAAAGCGAAGGCGGTCATGGAAGCGCTCGCACAGGCAGAAGGAGGAATTGACGATGATTCTTTTAATTGATAATTATGACAGTTTTTCCTACAATCTCTACCAGCTGGCCGCATCTATGGTTCCGGATGTGAAGGTTGTCCGGAATGACCGGATAACAATAGATGAGATCCGGGAAATGTCACCGGAAGCAATTATTCTTTCTCCCGGTCCGGGAAGGCCTGAGAATGCCGGAATCTCGCTGGACGCAATTTCCGCCTTTAAAGGAAAAATCCCGATTCTCGGTGTCTGCCTTGGGCATCAGAGCATCTGCCAGGCTTATGGCGCGCGCATTTCCTATGCGAAGCATCTGATGCACGGAAAGACTTCCGTTGTAAAGCTGGATACAGAAAGTCCGCTTTTTGCAGGAATACCGGCCGGGATAAAAGCCGGACGCTACCATTCCCTGTCTGTCGTTCCGGAAACGCTGCCGGATACTTTAAAGGTTACGGCTGTCGCGGATGACGGGGAAATCATGGCCGTTGAGGACAGGAAGAATTTCATTTTCGGGCTGCAGTTCCATCCGGAATCTATACTGACGCCGGAAGGGGAGACCATCCTGATGAACTTTATAAAAACAGCAAAGGGCGCAAAGCCGGTGAAAGGAGAAGAAAAAATGATTAAAGAAGCGATTGTGGCATTGAGCAGGAAACAGGATCTGACTTATGAACAGGCCAGAGGCGTTATGAATGAGATTATGGACGACGAGGCAAGCCAGATTCAGATGAGTGCCTACCTTACGGCACTTTCCATGAAGGGGGAAACAATCGAAGAAATCACAGGTTCGGCTGCCGGCATGCGCGATCACTGCACGCGCGTCATGAATGACATGGAAGTTCTGGAAATTGTCGGCACCGGCGGCGACCGTTCCAATTCTTTTAACATTTCCACGACGTCGGCGATTGTTATTGCGGCGGGAGGAGTTCCGGTGGCTAAACACGGCAATCGTGCTGCTTCGTCGAAATCCGGGGCGGCGGATGTGCTGGAAGCTCTCGGCGTCCGGATCCAGAGTACGCCGGAAAGCGCCAAACGTCTCCTTAATGAAATCGGTATCTGCTTCCTTTTTGCGCAGAATTATCATCTGGCTATGAAATACGTGGCGCCTGTCCGCAAAGAACTTGGGATCCGTACGGTTTTCAATATCTTAGGCCCGCTTACCAATCCGGCCGGAGCCACCATGCAGGTCATGGGCGTCTATGAGGAAGAACTGGTACGTCCTCTGGCTGAGGTTCTGCAGAAGCTTGGCGTCAAGCGCGCAATGGTAGTTTACGGGCAGGACGGACTGGACGAAATCTCCATGAGCGCGCCGACTTCGGTCTGCGAGGAAACCCGGTCCGGAGAATTTAAATCCTATACGATTGCGCCGGAAGATTTCGGGCTTGTCCGCTGCAAAAAAGAAGACCTCGTAGGCGGGACTCCGGAGGAAAATGCAGAAATCACACGTAAAGTCTTAAACGGGGAAAAAGGACCGAAGCGCGATGCGGTTCTTTTGAATGCGGGCGCGGGCCTTTATATCGGAGGCAGGGCGGATACGCTGGCGGAAGGCATCAAAATGGCCGCAGAACTTATCGACAGCGGAAAAGCATCTGAGAAATTAAATGAATTTATCCGGAAGTCACAGCTATGATCTTAGATGAAATCGCGGAAAAGACGCGCGCAAGGATAAAAGAGAAAGAAAAAACCGTTCCGCTTGGAGAATTGAAAGAAAAGGCCGAAGGACTGAGGCAGGAGGACTTCCGCTTCGGCAAGGCGCTCCGGCGTGAGGGAATTTCATTTATCTGTGAGGTGAAGAAGGCGTCTCCTTCTAAAGGGCTGATTGCGGAAGATTTTCCTTATGTGAAAATTGCAGAAGAATATGAGGCAGCCGGGGCGGCAGCCATTTCCTGCCTGACCGAACCGTACTTTTTTCAGGGAAAAGAGGAATACCTCTCCGAAATAGCATCTGCCGTGAGGATTCCGGTGCTTCGCAAAGATTTTACTGTGAGCCCTTATATGATTTATGAAGCAAAACTTATGGGTGCGTCGGCCGTTCTGCTGATCTGCGCGATTCTGGACGACCGTGAGCTTGCCGGATACCTGGAGCTTTCCCATACGCTCGGCCTTTCCGCTCTCGTCGAAGCCCATACGGAAAATGAGGTGCGGCGCGCACTTGCATCCGGTGCGGAGATTATCGGCGTTAACAACCGGAATCTGAAGACTTTCGAGGTGGACATATCGACAGCCGTCCGTTTGAGAAAGCTTGTACCTCCGGATAAAGTTTTTGTCGCGGAAAGCGGCATAAGGACGGCGGAAGACATCCGCATTTTAAGAGAATCCGGTGTCGACGCCGTGCTGGTCGGAGAAACACTGATGCGGGCTCCGGACAAAAAAAAGAAGCTTGCGGAGCTTGCCGGACGCGCAGGATATGAGAAGGCTGCGGAAGAAGGCAGTGCGGGATGCAAAAAGACGGCAGGAAAAGATGCAGAAGAACGCGAAAAGGCTGCGGAGAAAGGCAGTGCGGAATGCGGAAAGGCTGCGGAAGAAGGCGGAGACCCGGCATGAGGAAAATAAAAATCTGCGGTCTTTCACGGGAAGAAGATATTGAGGCAGCCAATCGTTTCAGGCCGGATTTTATCGGCTTTGTATTTGCCGAAAGCAGCCGCAGGGTCAGCCGGGAGACAGCAGGACATCTTCGAAGCCTGCTCCTTAAGTCTATTCCGGCGGTCGGCGTTTTTGTAAATGAAGCTCCCGACTGCGTGGTATCTCTTCTTGAAGAGAATATTATTGATATGGCGCAGCTTCACGGGGATGAGGACGAAGAGGAAATCCGTTATATTAAAAAGAAATGCGGGAAACCTGTCCTTCGTGCGGTCAGGGTAAGAAGTATCGAAGATATCCGGAAGGCCGGGGCGACAGCCGCCGATTATCTTCTTTTCGATGAAGGACGCGGATCGGGAAATTCATTTGACTGGAAGATCTTAAAACAATATCTGTCGGATAAGGGGGAGCCGCCGCTTAAGCCGTATTTTCTGGCGGGCGGGATTTCTCTTGAAAATATCGCTTCTGCGCTGGAAATCCCCTCTTTCGGCATTGACCTGTCCGGCGGGGCCGAAACGGACGGAAAGAAGGATCCGGAGAAAATGGAAGCCCTGATCCTTGCAGTTCACGGGAACGGCATAAAGTCCTGAACCGGAGCTGTACAGGAAATCACAGAGGCGCAGATTCTTAGCCGTATAAAGGGAACGGCATAAAGTCCGGAACCGGATAGGATAAAGAGAACATAGAAGAGTGGAAAGATTTAAAAATACAAGCATTTCAGAACCGGAAAGCAGTTTGAAGAAGCAAGTACAGGGTACTAAGAAAGGTGGAAATGATGGCTATGGAGAATTCACCGGGCTCGAAGGGACGCTTCGGGATACACGGAGGACAGTATATACCGGAAACACTGATGAATGCCGTGAATGAACTTGAAGAAGCTTATAATAAATATAAGGAAGATCCGGCATTTCAGGCGGAACTTACGGAGCTCCTGAATGAATACGCCGGCAGGCCTTCCAGGCTCTATTACGCAGGGCGCATGACGGAAGCTTTAGGCGGTGCAAAAATTTACCTGAAGAGGGAAGACCTGAATCATACCGGAGCGCATAAGATCAATAACTGCCTGGGGCAGGTGCTTCTGGCGAAAAGGATGGGCAAAACGCGCGTGATCGCCGAAACCGGCGCAGGGCAGCACGGGGTCGCGACGGCGACGGTGGCCGCCCTCTTCGGGATGGAATGCGAGATCTATATGGGTGTCAAAGACATTGAACGGCAGGCGCTGAATGTCTATAAGATGCGCCTTCTGGGAGCAAAAGTGCATCCTGTATCGAGCGGCACCGGTACTTTAAAGGACGCCGTTTCTGAAACGATGCGTGAGTGGACTTCCCGTATTGACGATACGCATTATGTTCTCGGATCCTGCATGGGACCGCATCCTTTCCCGACCATTGTCCGCGATTTCCAGTCGGTTATTTCTAAGGAAATCAAGGAACAGCTGCTGGATAAGGAAGGGCGGCTTCCGGATGCCGTTATCGCCTGCGTCGGCGGGGGATCTAACGCCATCGGGGCGTTTTATCATTTTATACAGGATAAGGACGTGCGTCTGATCGGCTGTGAAGCGGCCGGCAGAGGAATCGATACTTTTGAAACCGCAGCGACCATAAGTACCGGCCGGGAAGGCATTTTCCACGGGATGAAATCTTACTTCTGCCAGGATGAATACGGGCAGATTGCACCGGTGTATTCAATTTCGGCGGGACTTGACTACCCGGGCATCGGGCCGGAGCACGCCTATCTGCACGATATCGGGAGAGCAGAATACGTCGCGGTGACGGATGATAAAGCAGTGGATGCCTTTGAATACCTGAGCCGGACAGAAGGCATTATTCCGGCAGTGGAAAGCGCGCATGCCGTAGCCTGCGCGATGAAGCTGGCTCCGAAAATGGACCGGGACAGGATCATTGTCATTAATATTTCAGGGCGCGGCGATAAGGATTGCGCTGCCATCGCACGTTTCCGCGGGGAGGATCTTCATGAATAAAATAGCGGATGCTTTTAAAAATGGAAAAGCTTTCATACCGTTTGTGACCTGCGGCGATCCGTCGCTTGAGGTTACGGAACGTCTCGTCCCGGCCATGGCGGAGGCCGGAGCGGATCTTATCGAACTGGGCATTCCTTTTTCCGACCCGACGGCGGAAGGACCGGTTATCCAGGAAGCGAATATCCGGGCGCTTTCAGCAGGTGCGACGACGGATAAGATTTTTGACACGGCAGTAAAGATCCGCCGGAAGAGTTCTGTTCCCATGGTCTTTATGACCTATGCGAATGTTGTTTATTCATACGGAACGGAACGTTTTGTGAAAAATGCGGTTTCCTGCGGGATGGACGGACTTATACTTCCGGATGTGCCCTTTGAGGAAAAAGAAGAATTTGCCGCAGTCTGCCGGAGATGCGGTCTGGGTTTCATTTCACTGATTGCGCCGACTTCCGAGGACCGCATCGCAAGGATTGCGGCTTCGGCGGACGGTTTTGTCTACTGCGTTTCCTCGCTTGGAGTCACCGGAGTCCGGAGCAGGATCACAACGGATACGGGAAAGATGGTTTCTCTTGTCAAGGAACAGCAGGACATTCCCTGTGCCGTGGGATTCGGCATCTCAACGCCGGAACAGGCCGCACAGATTGCCGTCACGGCAGACGGAGTTATCGTCGGTTCTGCGATTGTGAAGCTCTGCGCCCGCTATGGTAAGGAGTGTATTCCTTATGTGACGGATTTTGTACGTGCGATGAAACAGGCCGTTACGGCCGGACCTGACCATTCTTAAAAGAAAGCCCTCCTGAAGGATACATCCGGAAGAAAATGTCAATGGATTCTTGATATTTTGCCCTTTTTGTATTCAAATTGGCAATAATGCGAAAAAAGTGAAAATACATAGGGGTGACATTTAAAAAAACCGGTGCTATAATATAGTATATTTTCGGGACGTGTCTTCATTTCCTGAAAGAGGAGTAAAATTGATTTTAAGGAGGGAATGCTATTGAACAGGAGAAAGCAACTGGCTGCAATCGTGCTGGCCGGCGTTGTGACGATGAATCTCCTGGGTCCGGGAAATGCCTGGGCAGATACTTCGTCTCTGGACAGTACCGCAGAATCAACGGCAGAAAGTTCAGGGGAGGAAGCTGCCGTTTACAGTACAACGGAGCCGAAAGCTGCAGAGTCCGGTGATACGGAATCCGTGGAAGAGGAGAAAGTATCCAGCGAAAATTCAGAAGGAAGTTCATCAGAAAACGCATCGGGTGAAAGTTCTGGGGCAGCAGGGACAAATACGGGTTCAGGATCTGCAGGAGAAAGTGAATCAGAAAAAGAGAGCAGTACTTCGGAAAACAATTCGTCAGGTACACAGGTGACGGAAGCGCCGACAGCAGCACCGACGGGCACGGCTTCCGGCAGCAGTACATCAGGCGCGTCTTCCGGAACCGAATCCGGCAGTACATCAAGTTCGGCATCAGGTACGACATCCGGCGGTACATCAGGTACGGCATCCGGCACTGCGTCAGGCGGTACGGAAAGCGGAACGACAGCATCTGAACATACACTTTCCATCGAGTACGTTTATTCTGACGGAACTGAGGCGGCGCCGTCCTATTCGGAATCCGTGAGTGAAGGCGCAAATTATTCCGTAAGTTCTCCGAAGGTCTCCGGGGCCACGGCGGATACAGCGGCTGTCAGCGGCATCATGGGAAAGGTAAATATTTCTGTTACGGTTACTTATTCCAGGAATCAGTCTGAAACCACGCCCGCTCCGCAGGAAGAATCAAATTCTTCACAATACACACTGACAATCAACTACAGAGATACGAACGGCAGCAGGGTCAGCGACTCTTATGTGGGAACATATAAAAAAGGCGCGGAATACTATGTTGAGTCTCCTGATATTGACGGGTATTATACAGACAAAGAGGCTGTCAGCGGGACCATGCAGGGAGACAAGTCGGTAACGGTTGTTTACTACGCCGACCCTGAGCCTGTACCGAAACCTACGCAGGCGCCTTCTGTGAGCGCCGCCGCGTCGGCACTTATTTCTGCAGCAAAAAACACAAGTGAACTTTCCGGGTTTACGCAGATAGCCAAGAAGTATGCTTACGCCAATGTAAGGACGTTTCTTAATATCCGCGAAGGCAAAGGAACGGACAGCAGGATCGTCGGAGTCCTTTATCCGAAGAATCTGTGCTATGTTATTGCGGATGAGGATCAGGACTGGGTTTATGTCGAATCCGGCACCGTAAGAGGTTTTGTTTATAAGAACTGGCTGACGATCGGAACAGAGGCGGATCAGTATGTAAAGCAAACCGGTGAGGATAAATGCACGCTTGCAACGCAGCTGGTTGCGCCTGCGGACAATCAGGCTTTCCGGTATACGCTGACGACGACCAGAACCATACCGACGTCATCATCCTATACCTATACATCGACTTCCGCCAACCGTCAGGCCATGATCACCTTTGCCGAGCAGTTCCTCGGACATCCTTATGTCTGGGGCGGCACGGATCTTCTTAATGGCTGCGACTGTTCCGGATTTACGCAGCAGGTCTATGCAGCTTTTGGCATTGCAATTCCCAGATGCTCTTATGAACAGGCCGAGGCGGGGACGAAAATCCTGGCCACTGACGCCGAGCCGGGAGATCTGATTTTCTATGCAAGGAACGGTGTTGTGTACCATGTCCTTATGTATATCGGAAACGGGCAGGCAGTCAATGCAAGTTCGTCGACAACGGGAATTATCATTTCCAATGTCGATTATACAAAAGCCTGCTGGGCATGCCGGTTTATCAACGACGGTACGGTAACATCGACACAGGCGTCTTCGCTTGTTGAAATCGGTAAAAAAGCTTATGAGGGCGACTCAGAGGCACAGCAGAAAATTATTGCTGCGATCGCGACGGCATCCAATAAAGAATGGAGTGAATACGGCTTCTGCCGGTCCGTCCTTATTGCACAGGTTATTCAGGAATCCGGCTGGCTTTCCTTCTCAGGAGCGGCAAACGGAGGCATACAGCCTTCGGATAATAATATTATCGGAATGAATGCCTCTCTTCTGAATGGTTCGTGGACAAGCCCGTGGACCGGGACATCTGCTATCCGGTATGTGCCGCAGAATGTGAACGGTACAGATGTGTACGATTATGAGGAAATGCGGACATATCCTGATATTGAGTCCTGTCTGGAAGATTATGCAGCCTTTAAGGTCGGGCTTCATCAGGACATCAAGGGCGTGACGGATACGGAGACAGTTATCAATACAGGCCTTGCAGGCTATGCAACCGATCCTGCCTATTACACCTCTGTACGCAATCTGATTACGAAATACGGTCTTACAAGATATGATTCTGATACGGCAACCGGCACGTATAATAAAGACTCTTCCGTTTATACTCAGGATCAGCTTGAACTTATATGGGCTGTGGTCGCACAGGAAGATGATGTATCCTATGACGGAGCGCTTGCCGTTATCTCCTGCGCCATGAACCGTGCGGATCAGAATTACGGCGGCTATGGTACGACAGCTCTTGCACAGCTGACAGCTGACGGGCAGTTCTGCTATTCTCCGAAGGTTTCGGATCCCAGCCTGTGGCAGGCACGGCTTAACGGGAACGTCGCCGATTATGTGAAACAGGCTGTTTCCGACTGCCTGAGTAAGGGCGTGAGAAACCACTCCTACCTGAACTTCAGAAGTTCCAACAGGACAGGTAGCTACATCCAGATCGGAAGCAACTGGTTCTTCTAAAATGAATGAATAAAAACCGCCGTGAAGCCACGGCGGTTTTTATATGCAGATTTTGCGCAGACGGTTAAGCGCAGACAAAGGAAAATGAGGCGCAGATACTGCGTAAGGCTTGCTCTCCTTGACAAATCCACTGTTTTGAAAGTATAATGATTTTCCATATAAGTTTAAGATTTATATACTAAGTTCCGGGGGAACATGAGATGTATAAAAAAGTAGATACAGATATGAACTTTGTCGACCGCGAGAAGGAGACCGTACAATTCTGGAAAGAAAATAACATTTTCAGGAAAAGTATTGATGAGCGGGAAGGCAGCCCGACTTATATGTTTTACGACGGACCGCCCACTGCGAACGGAAAACCGCATATCGGGCATGTGCTGACACGTGTCATTAAGGATATGATTCCCCGCTACCATACGATGAAAGGGGAGAAGGTTCCGCGCAAGGCCGGCTGGGATACCCACGGACTTCCGGTTGAGCTGGAAGTTGAAAAAGAGCTCGGACTTGACGGAAAGGATCAGATCGAGAAGTACGGTGTTGAGCCATTTATCAAAAAATGCAAGGACTCCGTCTGGAAATACGAAGGAATGTGGCGTGAATTTTCGGATATTGTCGGTTTCTGGGCGGATATGGACAACCCGTATGTCACTTACCATGATGATTATATCGAATCCGAGTGGTGGGCATTAAAGCAGATCTTTGACAAAGGTCTTTTATATAAGGGCTATAAAGTCGTTCCTTACTGCCCGCGCTGCGGGACTCCGCTGTCCAGCCATGAGGTGGCGCAGGGCTATAAGACAGTAAAGGAGCGTTCTGCTGTCGTTCGCTTTAAGGCGAAGGGCGAGGATGCCTATTTCCTTGCATGGACGACTACACCCTGGACACTGCCGTCCAACGTGGCTCTGTGCGTTAATCCGGATGCGGATTATGTTAAAGTCACGGACGGCGGCTACTGCTACTATATGGCGGAAGCACTCGTTCCGGCTGTGCTTTCGGAGAAAGCGGAAATCCTTGAGCATTATAAAGGCAAAGACCTGGAATACCGGGAATATGAGCCTCTTTTTGACGTAACAAAAGAAACCGCGGATAAAAAGCATAAAAAAGCATTTTATGTTGTATGCGATACGTATGTCACATTGACGGACGGCACAGGAATTGTCCATATCGCCCCTGCCTTCGGTGAGGACGACTCGAATGTCGGACGCAGATATGACCTGCCGCTCGTGCAGCTGGTCGATGAAAAAGGAAATTTAAGCGGAGGAACGAAGTGGGACGGCACCTTCGTCAAGAAGGCAGATCCTTATGTACTCAAAGACCTCGAAGAACGCGGCCTTCTCTTTGCGGCCCCGAAGTTTGAACATGACTATCCTCACTGCTGGCGCTGCGGCACGCCGCTCATTTATTATGCGCGTGAATCCTGGTTTATCCGCATGACAGCTGTAAAGGAGGATCTGATCCGCAATAATAATAAGATCAACTGGATCCCGAAGAGCATCGGGGCAGGACGTTTCGGCGACTGGCTTGAAAATATCCAGGACTGGGCTCTTTCGAGAAACCGCTATTGGGGAACGCCGCTGCCGATCTGGGTCTGCGACGACTGCGGCGAGATGATGGCAATCGGCTCCAAAGAAGAACTGAAGGAGAAGGCCGACAACTGCCCGGAGAATATTGAACTTCATAAGCCGTATATTGACGCGGTGACTATTACCTGCCCGAAGTGCGGAAAAAAGATGCACCGCGTTCCGGAAGTCGTTGACTGCTGGTTTGATTCCGGCGCTATGCCGTTTGCGCAGCATCACTATCCGTTTGAAAACCAGGAACTTTTCAAGGAGCAGTTCCCGGCGGATTTTATTTCAGAAGCGGTTGACCAGACACGCGGCTGGTTCTATTCGCTGCATGCCATTTCAACTCTGCTTTTTGATGTTTCTGCGTTCCGTAACGTTATGGTCCTGGGACTTGTGCAGGATGAAAACGGACAGAAAATGAGTAAATCGAAGGGAAATGCCGTTGACCCGATGGACGCTCTTTCACAGTACGGGGCAGACGCCATCCGCTGGTATTTTATCGTGAATTCCGCCCCCTGGCTGCCGAGCCGTTTTTACGGCAAAGCCGTTCAGGAAGGACAGAGGAAATTCCTGGGGACACTGTGGAATACGTACGCATTTTTTGTCCTCTATGCGAATATCGATCAGTTCGATGCCACGAAATATTCTCTTGAGTATGATAAACTGGCGGTCATTGATAAATGGATTCTGTCGCGTTTAAATACGACGATAAAAACGGTAGATACGGATATGGCTTCCTATAAGATTCCGGAGTCCGGCAAAGCACTCCAGGATTTTGTCGATGATTTAAGCAACTGGTATGTACGCAGAAGCCGTGAGCGTTTCTGGGCCAAAGGCATGGAGCAGGATAAAATTAATGCTTATATGACGCTTTATACCTGCCTTGTCAATATTTCCAAGCTGGCGGCACCGATGATTCCGTTTATGACGGAAGAAATCTACCAGAACCTTGTGCGCAGTATTGATCCGGAAGCTCCGGAAAGTATTCATCTGTGCGATTATCCGAAGGCGGATGAAAGTATGATTGATCCCGAACTGGAGAGTAACATGGATCATGTGCTTGAAATCGTTGTTCTGGGACGCGCGGCCAGAAATGAAGGCGCTATCAAGAACCGTCAGCCGATTGCCAGGATGATGGTAAAGGCGCCGTTTGAGATTCCGGAATTCTATCAGAAAATTATTCTTGACGAATTAAATGTAAAGAAAATTGAGCTGACGGATGAGGCGGAAAGCTTCGTAAATTATTCCTTCAAGCCCCAGCTAAAGACTGTCGGACCGAAATACGGGAAGCAGCTTGGCGGGATTAAGAAGACGCTGGCTGAGCTTGACGGCCGCAGGGCAATGCAGGAGCTTGGCGAAAAAGGCGCGCTTACCCTTGACATTGACGGAACATCGGTCGTATTATCAAAAGACGACCTGCTCATTGAAACGGCTCAGACCGAGGGGTATGAGACACAGTCGGATGGAAAGACGACGGTTGTCCTTGATAAAGCTCTGACGCCGGAACTGATAGAAGAAGGTTTTGTCCGCGAACTGACAAGCAAAATCCAGACGATGCGTAAGGAAGCAGGCTTTGAAGTTATGGATCGGATCAGGGTTTATGCAAAGGGAAATGAAAAGATCCAGAAGATCATGACGGACAACAAAGAAAGTATTTCGCACGACGTACTTGCAGATGACTTCATTTTCGGAGAGACTCAGGGCTATGTGAAAGACTGGAAAATCAATTCGGAACCTGTTACTCTGGGGGTGGAAAAACAATGAAATTATTATGGAGGCATGAATTGGCTGATAAGTCTAAGGAATACAAAGATCTTACGGAAACAAAGAAATCGAAAAATCCGGCAAAATTTGATAAAGAAAAATTTAAGGCTGAGGTAAAAGAAAATATCAAAAAGCATTACAGAACGACGATTGACGAGGCGACGCCGCAGGAGGTTTTCCAGGCGGTGGCGGACGTCGTCGAGGACTCCGTCATCGATGACTGGATGAAGTCCTGCCAGACGTTCGGGGAAAATGATACGAAGATCGTGTATTATCTCTCGATGGAATTTCTGATTGGGCGTGCACTCGGAAACAATCTCCTTAACCTTGGGGAATATGACGGTGTCAAGGAAGCCCTTGAGGAACTTGGCTTCGATATCAATGCCATTGAGGACCAGGAGCCGGATCCGGCTCTCGGAAACGGCGGTCTGGGAAGACTTGCGGCCTGCTTCCTTGATTCTCTGGCAACGGGAGGCTACCATGCCTATGGCTGCGGTATCCGCTATCATTACGGAATGTTCAGACAGAAGATTAAGAATGGCTATCAGGTAGAAGCACCGGATAATTGGCTTAAGAATTTCTATCCTTTTGAACTGAAACGCCCGGAGCATGCCAAGGAAGTCCGTTTCGGCGGAAACACAAGAATTGAATATAACGCTTCTATCGGAAAGAACGAATACATTTATGAGAATTATTCCTCTGTCATGGCAATTCCTTATGACATCCCGATTGTGGGGTATAAGAATCATGTCGTGGATACGCTGAGAATCTGGGATGCCGAGGCTATTAATGACTTCGAACTGTCTTCCTTTGATAAAGGCGAATATGACAAGGCAGTAGAACAGAATAACCTTGCACGTACAATTACGGAAGTCCTTTATCCGAATGATAATCACAGTGCAGGCAAGGAGCTCCGGCTGAAGCAGCAGTATTTCTTCATTTCTGCATCGGTCCAGGCGGCCATCCAGAAGCATCTGGATAAGTACGGGACGCTTAAAAACCTCCCGGAAAAGGTCGCTTTCCAGCTGAATGATACACATCCGACCGTTGCAATTCCGGAGCTTATGCGCATTCTCATGGATGAAAATGACATGGAATGGGACGAAGCATGGGATCTGACGACAAAATGCTGCGCTTATACGAACCACACGATCATGGCGGAGGCTCTCGAGAAATGGCCGATTGACCTGTTCTCACGCCTGCTCCCGCGTATCTATCAGATCGTGGAGGAAATTAACCGTCGTTTCTTAAATGAAATCCAGTCGAAGTATCCGGGAAATAGCGATAAGATCCGCAATATGGCCATTATTTACGACGGGCAGGTTCGTATGGCGTTTCTTGCGATAGTCGGCGGACATTCGGTAAACGGCGTGGCAGCTCTTCATACGGAAATCCTTAAAAATGAGCTTCTGAAGGATTTCTACGAGATGATGCCGGAGAAATTCAGCAACAAAACGAACGGCGTTACGCAGCGCCGCTTCCTTCTTCACGGAAATCCGCTTCTTTCTTCCTGGATTACGGACAAAATCGGCGACGACTGGATCACGGATCTTTCGAACGTCAGCAAGCTGAAGCTTTATGTCAGTGATGAAAAAGCCCGCCAGGAATTCATGAACATTAAATATAAGAATAAGCAGCGTCTTGCAAAATATATCCTCAATCATAACGGCATTGAGGTTGACCCGCACTCTATCTTTGATGTCCAGGTCAAGAGGCTCCATGAGTATAAGCGCCAGCTGCTCAATATCATGCACGTTATGTATCTGAGAAACATGCTGAAGGAACATCCGGAAATGGACTTCTATCCGAGAACCTTCATTTTCGGCGCTAAGGCATCCGCCGGCTATGTGACGGCAAAGCTGATCATCAAGCTGATTAATTCTGTTGCAAGTGTCGTTAACAATGATCCGGCTCTTAAAGGAAAAATCAAGGTCGTATTCATTGAAGACTATAAAGTTTCAAGCGGCGAGATCATCTTTGCAGCGGCGGATGTTTCGGAACAGATCTCGACAGCCAGTAAAGAGGCTTCCGGTACCAGTAACATGAAATTCATGATGAACGGAGCTGTAACTCTTGGCACGATGGACGGTGCTAATGTTGAGATTGTCAAGGAAGTCGGAGAAGAAAATGCATTTATTTTCGGTCTTACTTCCGATCAGGTCATAAATTACGAACATAACGGCGGCTATGATCCAAACTATATCTTCAATACGGACAGTGAAATCCGCCAGGTCATGGTGCAGATGGTCAACGGCACCTACAGTGAGGATACTGAGCTGTTCCGTCCTCTTTATGATTCTCTGCTTTCCGGCTGGAACGGCCGCGCCGATCAGTACTTTATTCTGGCGGACTTCCGCTCTTATGTCGATGCGCAGAAGAGAGTCGAAGAGGCTTACAGGGATAAGGAGAAATGGGCGAAGATGGCGATGCTGAATACAGCCTGCTCAGGAAAGTTTTCTTCCGACAGGACGATCAAGCAGTACGTCGACGATATCTGGCATCTTGATTCAGTTACTGTTAAGTAAAGGTTTTCGCCGCAGATATTCT